>NZ_JBPJUQ010000025.1:0-122009 GCF_051192615.1 Streptosporangium sp. G11 | reverse complement strand
AACGGACGAGACCACCCCAACCTGGCGAGGCACTTACTAGAACATAAGGAGCAATCTACTCAAATCAAATGCCCTCTCAGTGCCGGCCCTTAGCCTCGTCCTCGGTTCCCGCGGCCCGACACGACAAGGGCGGGGGCGGGCGGATGAACAACGATGGGGAGTGAGATCGTGACGGTGTCCGGAAACGGTCAGGCGATCGCCGAACAGCGGATCGACGAGTGCCTGCGAGACAGGTCGAGCACACTCGACCTGTCCGGGCTCGGCCTGGAGGCGATACCCGAATCTCTCGGCGACCTCACCCACCTGACCGGACAACGACTTGACCGTTCTGCCCGAGTCGCTGGGCAATCTCACCGCCCTCACCAAACTCGACCTACGGAGAAATCAACTCACCGCCCTGCCTGAGTCGCTGAGGAACCTCACCGATCTCACAGAGTTTGGGAATTGAGGAGCATCGGAACTGTGATTCCTGAGCTGCGGCCCGGCCTGTCGAATTCCTGACGCCGGCGGGGATCTCGAGAATCGGGGTACCGGGTCCGGTGGCCCCCCTGAAGGTCGGCCTGTGCGCGAAACGTACCTTTGCGCACAGAGTGGAAGGTGGGCCGCTGACCCGCATATCCGTTGTTTCCTGCTCCACCGTCGACGGCATCGCCGCAGCCCTCCGCGCACCGGCCTCTATCCCCATCACCGGCCGGCCCCGGTGGGCGCCGTGGTTTCAGGAACGACAAGTGGCCTCCCCCCGGGCGCGTTCGGGCTCCACCTGTATGGCTGCCTTCGTTCTAACCACCGTTGAGATGTGGCCCCACCCCGGTAATCGCGCGAGCTTCGCCAAGGATCAACGACGGCTCCCCTGACGATGCGGGCCGGAGCGCCTGCGCCCGGTTGCGATGCTCGTCTACCGTGTCACGCATGGACCTCAGCGCCTACCGCGGATACTTCCTGGACGCGGTCGTCGTCCATGCCGACTCCGCCGCCGGCACCGCGAGAATCAGCCTCACGAGCGAAGCCGATGACACAGCGGTCATCGAACTGTTCGGCGTCGTCCATGTGACGATGAACAGGTCGGACGCCGGGGGCGACTTCATCGATGAGGCCGTTGTACGCGATCTGCCGAGGACCGGGGCCTGGCCGGCTGACGCCCATCACCTTCTTCACCTTCACAACAACGACAGCGAGCTGGTCTGGCTCAAGATGACCGGTCCCCAGGAGATCGAGATGGTGGCGAGGAGGCTCACCACCGGACATCGAGGTGAGGCCGGATCTCGTACGAACATGGATTCGCCCCACGGCGGTGGAGCCGGCGCTTGAGCACCGGATCCAGAGCGACACCGGCCGCCTTCGGCACCTTCACCGCATCGAGACCCGGGCCGCCCCCATCTCGGCGCCGCCGGCCGGTCCTGGATCGCTCAGCCCCGGATTACGGCCGGGGGGAAGTCCGTGGTGTGAGCCAGCTCGCGGCCGGCTTCGATGTCGGCCTTGAGGGCTTCGACCTTGCCGCTGGCGTAGGAGTAGGCGTCGGATCCCAGGAGCCGGCGAAGCGGCCCGTCTCCGGAGACGGCGAGGGAGATGATCGCGGCGGCGCCCTTCACGGGGTCGCCGAGCTGGCTTCCCTGCAGATCCAGATGGTCCTTGGTCATCTCGCGGATGGACTCGTAGCCCTCCGTCGTCGAGGCCGGCAGTGCCAGCGAGTCGCTCGTCAGGAAGCTGGTCCTGAAGTAGCCGGGCTCCACGACGGTGACCTTGACGCCGAACTCCGCGACCTCGCCGGCGAGCGCCTCGCTCAAGCCCTCCAGCGCGAACTTGCCCGCGCAGTAGAGGCCCCAGCCCGGAACGGCGACCAGGCCGAGCACGGACGAGATGTTCAAGATGTGGCCGCTCTTCTGTGCCCTGAAGATGGGCAGCACCGCTCGCAGCACGTTCCAGAGCCCGAAGATCTGGACGTCGAACATCTGCCGGGCCTCGGCGTCGGTGGTCTCCTCGACCGAGGCCAGAAAGCCGTAGCCGGCGTTGTTGACAACAACGTCGAGACCTCCGAAGCGCTCGGTGGTGCGGCGAACGGCCTCGGCGACCGCGGTCTCGTCTCCGAGGTCGACGCCGAGAGCCAGCAACCGCCCGGTGTCCACGCCGTCGAGGGCCTCGGCGAGGCGCTCGGTCGAGCGGGTGGTCGCGGCGACGTTGTCGCCACGCTCGAGCAGCTGCCGCACGAGCTCGAGGCCGAGGCCACGGGAGGCACCCGTGACGAACCAGGTCGCTGGGGTGCCGGTGGGGTAGGTCATGTCGATCGTCTCCTCGATGGTGGGCCGGTGTTCCGCCGCCGGGCCCTGCTCGGCAGGCGGCGTGGACTCCAGTCTTCGTGGCGAGATCACCCCGGGGAGGGCCATAACCGGCCCTCCCCGTCCTCGGACCGGGCAACCTAGGACGCGGCGGACCAGGTTGATCCGTGCGGTTCTTGCGAGAATGTGTGCATGACGGTCGGCAACAGGGAACTCGCAGATTTTCTACGACGCGCTCGGGGCAGAGTCGACCCGTCGCGCGCGGGGCTGCCGGCCGACGACCGGGTCCGGCGTGTGCCCGGACTCCGCCGCGAGGAGGTCGCGCTGCTGGCCGGGGTCTCCACCGATTACTACACCCGGCTGGAGCAGGGCCGGCGGATCACCCCGTCCACCGGGGTCCTCGACGCGATCGCTCGTGCGCTCGGCCTGGACGCGGCCGGCCGCGATCACCTCGGGCACCTGGTCGGACCCGCCTCCGGGACGCGCCGCCGCGTCCCCACCGTCCAAAGGGTCCGCCCGGGGCTCCACCAGTTCCTCGACGCCCTGGACGGCAACCCGGCACTGATCCTCGGCCGCCGAACCGATGTGCTGGCCACCAACCGCATGGCCAGGGCCCTGCTGACGGACTTCGACGCGCTCCGGCCGCGGGAACGGAACTACGCGCGGTGGATGTTCCTCACCGACGAGGCGCGGAACCTCTTCCTGGACTGGGACGTGCAGGCGCGCGCGGCCGTCGAGAGCCTCCGGCTCGACATCGGCAACGACCCCGGCGATCAGGCCGCGAAGGATCTCGTGGCCGAACTCGGGGCGCGCAGCCCCGAGTTCCGGCGATGGTGGGAGGAACACGGCGTGTATCAGCGCACGTTCGGCTCCAAACACCTCCGGCACCCGGTCGTCGGAGAACTGACGATCGACTATGAGACACTCACGATGCCCGGCGATCCCGATCAAACCCTCTTCGTCTACACGACCGAGGCCGGAACAACATCGCGGCAGGCCATGGACCTCCTGGCCAGCTGGGTCCTTTCCGGCGGCGCCGCCGGACGCGGACAACGCGCCGGGTAGCCGGCCTGGTCGGTCATGGAAGGTTGGAAGATCACCTCTGACGTCCCGCCCGCTGACAACGGTGCTCATCAGCAGTCGGAACCGGCCTCGTCGACGGCGCGCGGGCGGTCGTGGGACTGGTCGTCACGGTTCGGCGAGCAGCACCACGCGGTCGGCTGTGACGTCGAAGCCGAGCACCGGATGATGGTCGTCGCCTTCCGGTGTCATCAGCACCGGCTTGCCCAGGCGGCGGCCGATCGCCCGTAGGAAACCGCACAACAGGTCCAGCCGTTCCTGGCCCTGGAGTTCTCGCAGGTCGATGTCGAAGTCGACGGTCTCGTCCACGTAGAAGCGAAAGATCGCCAGGACTTCGGGGGCCGGCCAGACCCGCAACGCGGGGCTGGCGTTGCCGCTCAGAGCCGACACCTCCACGGCGCGTGGCAACCGGAGAGCGACGCTGTCCACGGAGTACTCATACCGCCACCCCTTCGACCGTACGAGATCGAAGACCGCCTGCCAGTCCGCGATGGAGGTGTCGGGGACGTGCACATCCGGCAGCACGCCGTTCGTCTCGGGATCGAAGAAGTCCTTGACCTCGTCCCACAGCAGATCAGGCATTCTCTCATTGTGCGGGACGTGGCGCGGGCGGGATCCTGATCGCGGTGGGCGTGGGGCCGGGCGGATATGTGGCCGGGGCCGGGTCGGAGGAAGGGGATCGGCCGGCCGAGCACATTCGTAATGATTCCCGAGGGGGTGAACTGGGCGTCGTAATTTCCCATGGAGGTTCCGTCGCTGCCGCTGTAATACAGGTCTCTGGTGCCTTCTGGAGCGGCTTCGGGAATCCACGAGAAGAAGAAGGTGTAAGTCGATCTGGCATCAGCGCCCGAATCCGAGGTCAGAGAGCTGATGTCCAGGGTGTAGAGGGCCCAGCGGCAATCATCGACAGGAAGACCTGCGAGAAACTCGTCGTAGGACGAGGCGGGGTCACCGGCCTGCGCCACGTCGTACATGAAATATCGATTGATCTTGAAGATGGCGTGACCGTACGACTCCTTCTCCGATTGGGAGTCACTCCGAAGCCGGCGGAGCACCTGCCCCGTCTTCGGGGCGAGCCGGTCGATGGAGAATTCCCCTTCCGGCAGCCGCAGTTCGCGCGGAGGTCCGGAAACCGCCATCCGATTCAACACCGCCTCATGGGACATGTCAGCGAGGTTGGCGACCGTGTGAAACACCAGCACGTGGTTGAATCCCTGCGTGAGGATGTCTCTGGACTGCTCGTACAGCGCTTTCTGTGACGCGGGGGCGGCGTCGGGCAACCAGATGAAGAAGACGGGCTCGAAGCTGCAGAGGCTGCCGTAGGAGCCGAGGTCCATCACGCAGAGTCCCCACCTGCATTCGTTGGCCGGCAGGGCGGCCAGGAAATCATCGTAGGTCGCGGAGCTGTGGCCGTCCTTTTCCGGGGCGATCTTCGACTCGGCTTCGTCGATCTTGTAGATCAGATACTTGAACTTCCCGTGTTCCACCATGTTGGAGTATGCGGTCATCACCTTGGGGCCGAGGACAAGGTTTTCGGACATTCGCTGCTCCCTTCGCGCGGTCTGCCCCACGCTAACGGCCCGTCCATGCCTACGAAAGATCACAAAGATGTGGCCCTCCGCGACATTGCCAATCGAATTTCGGCGAAAAAGCCGTGGCCGAAATCCCGGCCGTCGAACTCGGCCCCCGTGTTCACGGGATCCAGGGCCACCGGCGGGCGCGGTCGCGGAGCGGGAATCACCCGTCTCGGTCTCCAAGTGATCCGCAAGGAACCACCCTCATAGTGCGAATCATGAACAAGATAATCACGCGATCAGCGGCGCTGCTGGCCCTGGCGGTCGCCGTCACCATCATGACGGGCCAGGTACAGGCAGTCGCATCCACACCGACCATCAGCCTGTCCGGCGGCACCACCCCGCCGACCCCTGGCGGTGAGGCGATAGGTGACGACAAGGGCAAGGACTCGGACATCATGATCTAAGCGGTACGCGCCGGTCGGGCGGGTGGACAAGACAGTGACGGGGCTTTTGAACCAAGCCCTTGTGAAGTCACAAGCACCCGTCCGGCCGCGTGCATGCTGCTTCCCTTCTAGTGGTCGTCGCAACACCCCAGCCCAGGGGATGCGATGGACTTCGAGCTCCACGCGGTACCTGCGCACAGAAGAGCGCGTTCACATCGCCGACCGGCTGCGAGAGAAGGTGTCGATCCGCGAGATCGCCCGGGAACTGGGCCGTAGCCCGTCCAGCGCTCCACCCGCTATGCGATGCTCATACACCTGCCCATCGACCACACCGCCGAACGGATGCTTGATGCCCTGCTGGAGAGTGTGCAGACTCTGCCAGAGCAGCTGAGACGCTCCCTGACCTGGGATCAGGGCAGCGAGATGGGCCGCCACCACGAGTTCACCCTCGCCGTCGGCATGCCGGTCTACTTCTGCGACCCGGCCGGCCCCTGGCGGCGCGGCTCGAATTTCAGGCCGCAGTTCACAACGGGCGGTGATAGCCGGGATCTTCGGGTGCCTGGGGGAGCTCATCGAGTGATGTGCCGCGGATGAACACTGGCCGCAGCCAGTGGGTGCTCTCCCAGTTCCAAGCCCACAAGGTAGTGCTGAACTCCTCAGTGGTGTGGGGCACGTAGAGGCCGGTGAGCAAGCCGGCGAAGGTGAGGTGGACCGCGTCGTAGTCGTTGGCCACCGAGCTCCAGGTGGGGGCCGGGCCGTTGTCGATGTCAGCGGCATCGCGGAGACTCTCGTCGAGGCCTGGATGGGTCGCCACATTCCCGTAGCGCTGGACGAGGCGGTGCCAGTCCGCAGCGGAGTCGACCTCGTAGATACGGGCTGCGGTAGACACGCTCAGGCGCACCTGACGCACCGGGTAAACAGGTGCCCAGTCACTGATGCCGGACGATATCTCTGCGTGCGCGCCGGAGCGGATCGGCTCATCGCGCGCCACGGGCAGCTCGGTCGATGTGACGATGCTTCGCAAAGGCTTTTGCGCGTATGTCTCCCAGGCATCATTCGGCCCTTGCGGGGCTCGCAGGTCCAAGGGATCGCGCTGTGGGTCGTCCTGGCCGGTGAGGAGCAGCTGGGCGCGGCGGTCCAGCGATGCTGACCACCAGGCGTTACGCGGATCGGTGACAACTGCGGTGACTAGATCGCGCAGTGGCTGAGCCAGCGCGAGAACCCGGACCCGGTTCGCCGCTGCCTGCCCGGTCCACGGATTGAGGTCGCGCTGTGCGGTGCTCGCCAGGGCGGTCGCAGTGGCGGGCTCAGCGAGTCGCTCGACACTGAGCCCGAGACGGTCGGCAAGGACGAACATCGCCGCTGCCAGGGGCGCCTGCATGAAGTCGTCGACGCGGGTATCCGGAGTAGGCACACCTAAGTATGAAGTATGACCCCAACGATCTTCTGGTCAGCGCCATGTGGGTGATCAACACCTTGAAGACGCACCCGATCACCGCTGTCCGCGAGAGCATCACGGAGTTTGTGCCAGGCCCGAACCCCATCGACATCTTTCGAGTCACCGGTGCCGCCCGAACGCGTCAACGAGCGTTGTTGCTACTGGCCGACACAACCACACGCCGGAACGGCCAGTGGCGGTAGCACCAGCTTTGAAGACTCGCTACTATCACTGGCCGTTCGCCTGCTGCTCAAGCTCCTGAACGGCAAGCGGCGCTCGGCGGGGGTACTCCAGCCAAGCGTCTCGCTCATGCTTCTCCCGCCAGCAGTTGATCACCGTGTTGCAACGACCCCTGAAATTCGCCGTGACACCCGGCGGGTCGAAATATCGCGAGCAGGACGGTCGAGACGTCAGTCAGTCGGCGGGTCAAACCTGCCGCGGCGTCACCATGAACATCATCACTGTCAGTCGTTGATCGGGACGTGGTGAAGCGCACGGGTGAGCTGGGCAAGATCGACGCCTTCAAGGTGGTCAAGGAAGTGCCGGCGCACGCTGGCCAAGTTGCTCGGCCATGCCCGTTCCAGGCGGGCGAGGCCGGCGTCGGTGAGGACGGCGCTCCACCCGCGGGCGTCGTTGTCGCACCTGACCCGTTCGATCATGCCTTGACCCGCCAGGCGGGTGACGACGCGGGTCATTCCGCTCAGCGAGAGTTCACAGGCGGCCGCGAGCTCGCCCATCCGCATCTGCTGCTGTGGCGCCTCGGACAACCGCATGAGGGCCGTCCACTCGATGAGCGGCAATTGCTGTTCGCGGATCATGTCGGCGTCGATCGCGCGGGGCAGCGCGTACATCAGGCGAGGTAGCGCACGGATCAGCCTTTCCTCATCAGGAGTGAGGGGCTGCGATGGCTGCGTTGCGGTCATGGGCACATGCTACTTGCTTCACGCAGCAAGTACTAGTACGTTCCTTCCTTGACGAAGCAAGCATCTACCGTCGAAAGAAGTGGATCCACCATGACCAAAATCGGGATCATCCTTGGCAGCACTCGTCCCGGACGCAACGGGGAGGCCGTCGCCCGCTGGGCGTACCAGGTCGCCGCCCAGCGGACCGACGCGGAGTTCGAACTCGTCGACCTGCTCGACTACAAGCTCCCGCACCTCGACGAGGCGTTGCCGCCGTCGTTGGGCCAGTACACCCAGCCGCACACCCTGAGGTGGGCGAACAAGATCGCCTCGTTCGACGGGTTCGTCATGGTGACGCCTGAATACAACCACTCGACGTCAGGGGCACTGAAGAACGCCATCGACTTCCTGTACGGCGAGTGGAACAACAAGGCTGTCGGGTTCGTCAGCTACGGCTCGGCCGGCGGCACTCGCGCCGTGGAACATCTGCGCCTGATCGCCGGCGAGCTCCAGATGGCCGACGTGCGAAACCAGGTGGCGCTGTCGCTCTTCACCGACTTCGAGGACTTCAGCGTGTTCAGGCCCAACGATTTCCAGCTTGAGTCGCTCACCGCGATGCTGGGTCAGGTCGTGGCGTGGAGCACGGCGCTCGCACCGATGCGCACCCGCTGAACACACCGCCCCCGGACCGATCCGATGAGGGCGGACATCAAGATCAACACATGCGAGCCGATCGAGCCGGGCGGCACGGACATCGCGAACCGCTCCGCGATGTCCGTGCCCCGTGATCAGGGTCGCTTCAAGCGATACCGCGACCCCGGTGATGGCGGAGTACCACCGACAGCGGGTATCCGCAGGACAGATCATGCCGGCGGCCGTCTGTCCCAGACGGCTCGCGCGACCACTGCTCGGACGAACCACGGACCAGGAGGAGTTCCATGGGAACGCTTGACGGGAAGATAGTGCTGATCACCGGCACCGCGGGAGGTCAGGGCCGCGTCGCGTCGCTGATCTTCGCAAGAGAAGGCGCGAAGGTCATCGGGTGCGACATCCAGGCCGATGCCAACAACGAGACGGTCGAACTCGTACGTCGCGACGGCGGTGAGATGACGGGCATCGCGCCGGTCGACCTCACCGATCCGGAACAGGCGCGGCAGGTCGTCGAGGACGCCGTGGCCGCCTATGGCGGCCTCGACGTGGTCTACAACAACGCGGCGGTGCAACGCTTCGGCCCGATGCCCGATTTCTCGGTCGATGACTGGCGGGCGACCATGGCCGGCGAACTCGACATACCCTTCTTCGTATCGAAGTTCGCATGGCCGCACCTGGTCCGGCGCGGTGGCGGCGTCATCATCAACGTCGCGTCCATGGCCGGCATGATCGCCGGCGAGGTCCCCCCGATGGTCGCGCACAGCGCGGCGAACGCCGGCGTCATCGGCATGACGCGACAACTCGCGCTCGAGGGCGCGCGCCACGGGATCCGCGCGGTGGCGATCAGCCCTGGGCCCACCCTGACCCCGGCCAGTGACCGCGATCTCGGCGACGACCAGGCGGCCCGGGACGCGATAACCGGCAAGACGCTCCTCAAGCGCTTCGCTCGACCCGAGGAGGTCGTCGAGCTGGCGGCCTTCCTCGCCTCTGACCGGGCGGCATACATCACAGGCGCCAACTACGCGGTCGACGGCGGCGCGACCGCCTGGTAGCGCCACCGGGAGCTCGCGCAAAATCGAACCGCCACGCTGAGGCGCTCGAACGTTTCGCCGCCCGTTCACAGCTCGGCCGGGCGTCAGCGGCGCCGCGCGGCCGGCGGCCCGCCGCGCGAAGAGCCGCATCACGGGTTGTCCCGTACGGCTTCGATCAGCGCCGTTGGCGACGCAAGTCGAGCAGGCACGCGTGTGCCATGGCCGCGAACTCCGGGTGTCGTGTCGCGATGACCCGCTCGAACGCGGCCTCGGCCTCCGCGACGCGACCCGTGGTGAACCAGAGGGCACCGAGCTGGGTCAGTGCTCCCGGCGACTCGTCGGGATGACCTGAATCCACCGCGCGCTGCAACGCGCGCATCGCCTCTTCGGTACGGCCCTCTCTGGCGAGCAGGCCACCCAGGTTGAAAGCCCCTTTCGGCGCGGCCTGCGGGTGGCTCGACTCCATGGCGATGGTCAGGAGGGTTCGGGCCTGCTCGGTGTCACCCTCGTGGAACAGGATGATCCCCAGGTTCAACGCGGCCATCGCCGCCGCGTCACGATCGGGAAGGTCCACGGCCATCCTGTACGCGTGCCGGGCACCACGCGCATCACCGCGAGATTCCAGCATCACGCCCAGGTTGAAGGCCGCCATCCCGGCGGCCGATGGCCTGCCCTTGACCGTGATCAGGCGCAGCATCTTCTCCGCCGCGGCGATGTCACCTTTCTCGTAGGTGTTCTTCGCCATCGCGATCGCGAGGTCCTCGACGTCGGAATCGTTCACCCGCTCAGCGGGGATACCCCGTTCCCGCGCCGCCGCCAGCAAGAGGTCGGCGAAAGAATCGGATTCGGCCGTACGTCGTCGCCAGCGTTCGGGCCACCACCGCATTCCTTGCCCACCCCCTCGGCCAGGAGCCCACCGCCCCATTCTTCGATCACTCTCCCCGCGGGTCAACACAAATCGGGGCCGGAAACCGGGCATGGCCGAAGACCGATGGGCGAACAGATGAACGGATGTCCTGGAGTCCCAGGTCGCGCGGAACATGACGGCTTTGAGCCACTCAGCTCCCCGGCGTTCCCGGGTGTCGGCCGAAGTCCGTGGCGAGCCAGGTGGCGAGGTTCTCGACCGGCCGGCGACGGTCGCCGAGCCTCGGTTCCCCGATCGCCGGCTCCCGCACGCGGTCGAGGCGGAACACTCGCCAGTCGTCGGCGTCGAGGTCGTGGGCGAGGACGTACCAGCGCCCGCGAGCGTGGACACACCGCACCGCCTCCACCCGCCGCCGGGTGACGGCCCCGTGCCGGTCGCGGTAGACGAACCGCAGCACGAGGTCCTGACCGGCCGCGCGGAGCAGCACCGCCAGGGTCGCCAGGTCCATTTCCCCACCCTCGCCGCCGGCGTTCTCGCTGCCCGCGGCGGCGTTGTCCAGGACGGCACGCAGCCGCCGCGGGAGCACCTGCGACAGCTTGGCCAATGCCCGGTGCGAGGCATCCCCGGCGAGGATTCCCTCGATCATGCGCAGGGCCGCCACCAGGGCCAGGACCTCGTCGTCCTGGAAGACCAGCGGCGGCATCCGGTGACCTGGGCGCAGCGCATAGTGGCCGCCCGGTCCGGGCCGGCTTTCGACGGCGTAGCCGAGGCCCTGCAGGCGGGCCACGTCTCGGCGTACGGTGCGGGTGCTGACCGCGAGGCGACCCGCGAGCTCGGACGCCGGCCAGCTCGGCCGGGCGGCCAGCAACTCCAGCAGCCGGAGGGTCCGTCCGGCGGGGTCGCCGTCGAGGGGGGCGAAGTCGGTCATGTCTCCAGTGTGGCCAGAATCGCGGACAGGATCGGGCCACATCTCCCCGTATGGTCGAGGCCATGGAGATCGCCATCACCGCGCCGTCCGGTAATGTCGGCCGCTTCCTGGTCGGGCACCTGGTCCGCGCCGGGGTTCGTCCGCGGCTGCTGAGCCGCCACCCCGAGCGGGCCCGTGCGAGCTGGGGCGACCATGTCGACGCCCGCGAGGTCGACCTGCGGGACGAGGCGGCCGTCACCGAGGCGACCCGCGGCGTCGACGCGCTGTTCCTGGTCGTGCCGCCCGGCGAGGCCGACGACCCCGTCGCGGCGTATGCCGCGGCCGGCGAGGTCGTCGCCGCGGCGGTCGCCGAGAACCGCGTCCCCCGTACCGTCTTCCAGAGCAGCGTGGGTGCGGAACTCCGCGGGGGCGCCGGTGAGATCGACGGGCTCGCCCGTGTCGAGGAGACGCTGGACCGGATCGCCGGGGAGGCAGGCCTCGCCGTCACCCACCTGCGGTGCGGCTATTTCTTCAGCAACCTGTTGTTCGAGCTCGACGCCATCCGCTCCGGCACCGTGGCCGTGCTCCGGCCCACCGGCGAGCCGTTCCCCTGGGTCGCGCCGGCTGACATAGCCGTGGTGGCCGCGTCCCTGTTGCTGCGCGCCGACTGGTCAGGACGCCGGGTGCGGACCGTGCACGGACCGCGGGACCTGTCCTGGAACGACGCCCTGGCCATGGTCGGCAACGTCCTGGGCCGCACGGTCACCGCCCACCGCGTCGGGGACGACGCCATGCGCGCCACGCTGGCGGGTGCCGGCATGTCCCGGGCGCGGATCGAGGCCGTCATGGGCATGTCGACCGGGCTGCGCGAGGGCTTCGTTCCCGAGCAGCCGCGGACTCCCGTGACCACGACCGACACGACGCTCGAGGCATGGGCCTGGGCCGAGCTCCGTCCCGTCCTCGAAGCGGCCGGGTGACGACCTTGTCTGAGGGGGAAACCCGGGCACCGCCGGAGAGGACCGATGACGGTGACCATCCTTCGTCTCGGCCGTGGCCGGTTCCGCGGCGGTAGCCCGGCTTCCGCCGGCTCCTCGCCGGCAATCGCACGTCGCTGCTGCCGGGCGCGTACCGTCGCGGGTCGCGCCCCGCACGAACGCGATCGTGTTCGTGCGGGGCGCGGCTCAGCGCGACGCCGAACGGAGTGCCTGTGATCGTGGGCGGGAAAAGCGGGCGGGGTCGCGTTCCGCCGTACGCCGCGACGACCGCGTGTGGTCGGAAGAGGGGGCCCGTCACACCTCTTTCCTATTTCTCGCCGGTCCTCACTCCTGGATGAAGCTGGCGTTGCCCCGGAAGGTGCCGGTGCCGTCGTTCTGCTCGACCCACACCTGGCCGGCGCGGTGGCGCAGGTAGTAGCCGGGGAAGTTGACCGACTCCAGTGACACCGTTCCCGAACCGGCGAGCCCGGTGCGGCGGGTGAAGGCGGCGTCGGCCCTGAACAGGCTCGTGCCGTCGTTCCTCTCCACCCAGGCCTCGTGGTTACGGTGGCGCAGGTAGTAGCCGGGGAAGTTGGTGGACTCCAGCGACACGGTGCCCGAGCCGGACAGGCCGGTGACGATCTTGAACTGGGAGTCGGCCAGCGGGGAGACGTTCGCCTCCAGGCGGGCCCGGTACTCCCAGTGGCGTACCGCGGAGCCAGGGGTGTCGTAGGACATCAACCGCACGGGGGTCGCGCCGTCGGGGACGGGGACGCCGAAGTCGGGGGTGCCGTCGGCCCTCCAGTAGACCTTCTGGACGCGGGTACGGCGGTTGGGGTCGTTCAGCGGGTCGCCGGTGATGTCGCGGTAGTCGCGGTCGTGGTAGACGAGGATGTCGCTCTGCCCGTCCTCGGAGACGGTGAAGGAGTTGTGGCCGGGGCCGTACTGGCCGGTGGCGGCGTTGCTGGCGAAGACGGGGTTGGCGCTCTTGGTCCAGGAGGAGGCGTTGAGCGGGTCGGCCGAGGCGGAGGCGGTCAGCATGCCCAGGCAGTAGTTGGCGTCGGTGGCGCTGGCGGAGTAGGTGAGGAAGAGGCGGCCGTTGCGTTGGATCACCGCGGGTCCTTCGGCGACTTTGAATCCGCGGGTCTCCCAGGTCAGGGTGGGTACGGTCAGGCGGGTGGTGGTGCCGGTGATGGTCCAGGGGTTGGTGCCCATGCGGGCGATGTACAGGTTGGAGTTGGTGGCGATACCGGGTTCCTGCTGGGCCCAGATCAGGTAGCGGATGCCGTTCGCGACGAATGTCGAGGCGTCCAGGGCGAAGGTGTCCCAGGGGGTGGTGATGCGGCCGCGTTCGGTCCAGGTGCCGCTCAGCGGGTTGGCCGAGGAGCTTTCCAGGACGTACATCCGGATCCGCCAGATGTCGTCGGCGCGGCCGGCGGCGAAGTAGACGTACCATTTGCCGTTGATGAAGTGGATCTCCGGTGCCCAGATGTGGGCGCCCATCTCGCCGCTGGAGTGTTTGCGCCAGATGACCGTCTCCGGCGCGGTGGACAGGCCCTGGATGGTGGTGGCGCGGCGCAGCACGATGCGGTCGTACTCGGGGACGGTGGCGGTGAGGTAGTAGTAGCCGTCGGTGTGGCGGAAGATGTGCGGGTCGGCTCGTTGCGTGACCAGGGGGTTGGTGTACTGGACGGCCGGCGAGGCGTGGGAGGTGCCCGGCCAGAGCAGGCCGCTGATCACGACGAGCAACGTGGCCAGGGCGGTCACCAGTGCGCGGCGCGCGTGCGAGGGGGGCATCGAGGTCATCCTTCTGTCAGGCCGAAGGCGAGGTCACCGTGCGGGAGGCGACCCCCGAGGTGGACGCCTTCGGGTCCGGCCGCCTCTCGTGGTGGCGACCGGGAAGGTCGTGGTGGGTGGAGCCGTTGACGCGGTTCGCCTGGACGGTCCAGGACGACAGGGCGGTGGTGGCGGTGATCCGGTGCGGCCGGAATCGTCCCGCAGTACCGGTCGTCGAGGCGGCCGGAGCCCTTTGGCATATACGCATTCCGGCGACCTCCACGATGTTAGCGCTAACATTTCACAGCGAACGCGTGGAAATGGTGATGGCGTTCGGGTATAGGCGCATTAATAACCCGGCGGAGGCTTTACGTCAACGGGTGGCTCGCGAGGCGGATGGGCGCTTCACGGGTCTTTTCGCGCCGCGCTCGCTTACGCGCCGCCCGCTCCTCCGTCCGGCCTGGCCGGTCCATCCGGCGGAATCGACCTCGCGAGGGCGTCGAGGATCACGGTGAGCCCGAACTCGAACTCGTCGCCGAAGTCGTAACCGGGCTTGAGGATGTGCTCGACCGTGAACTCGGCGAGGTGGGGATACTCGCCGGGGGAGACCTGCCGGTTCATCGACTCGGCGACCTCGGCGACGGTGTCGGGGCCGTTGATGGGCAGCGAGGCCTCCGACAGCGCGAATCCGTAGACGTAGCTGTCGATCAGGGCGTAGGCGTGGGCGGTCATCTCCACCGAGAAGCCCGCCCCGCGCAGGGTGCCGATCATCGCGTCGTGGTGTCGCAGCGTCGCGGGGCCCGGGTTGGTTCGCGACTGCAGGAGCGCGATCGCCCAGGGGTGGCGCCTCAGCGCCCGGCGGGCCGAGGTCGCGCTCCTGCGCATCTCCGATCGCCAGTCGCCGCCGGCCAGCGGCGGTTCGATTTCACCGAAGACGAGATCGACGATGCCGTCGAGGATGTCGTCCTTGCCGGCGACGTAGTGGTAGACCGACATCGGCTTGACGCGGAGCTCCTGGGCGAGCGAGCGGATCGTCAGTGACCCGATCCCTCCCGTGTCGGCGACCGCGACGGCGCCGTGCAACACCCGCTCCCGGCTGAGCGGAACGCGTTCCTGGGGACTCTCGCTGACTGGCTCGGACATCTCACTCCCCGGCGGTGGCGCTTTCGTACTTAGTACTATACCGTCCCGTACTAAGTACGACGGGGTGCCGCGCCGGTTCGGAGGAGGGCGGTCATGGGATTCGAGCGATGGCACGCCGTGCCGCGCGGCGACGCGGACGGTCCATCGAAGGAAGGAAACAAAATGCGGGCGAGAACAAGCGGGCGAATCGTGGGCGCACTCATTCTGCTCGGGTACGTCGTCTACATGGCGGGCAGTGCCCTGGCCGGCTCAGGCTCCGGACCGGGCGGCACGGCCGCGCCGCCCGGCGACGCCGGCGACGTCGGCGACCAGATGCGGATGTCGGCGGGAGCGCTGCTGATGTTGGTCAACTCCGCCGCCGTCGTCGGCATCGGAGTGCTGGTGTTTCCTGTCGTGAGGCTCCACCACGAGATCTCCGCCTACGCGTACCTGGTCACCAGGGTGTTCGAGGCGGCGATGATGGCCGTCGGAACACTGTGCCTCCTGCTGCTGATACCGCTCGGGCGAGAGTACGCCGACGCGGGTGCCGGCGGCGGATCCGTTCTCCCGGCCTTGGCGCGGGTCGCGCAGGAGGGAAATTTCTACTCCTACCAGATCGCCATGACCGGGCTCGGAATCGGCAGCGTCCTGTTCTGCCGCGCCCTGTTCAGAGCGAGGCTCGTGCCCAGATTCATGGCGGTATGGGGAATCGTTGGTTATGTCATCTTCGCGGCGGGATCGATGCTCGAGATCCTCGGGTACGGCGTTGGCCTGGCCCTGTCCGTCCCTGGCGGACTCTTCGAGATCGCCCTCGCCGTCCTGCTCATCGTGAAGGGGTTCCCCGCGGTGCGGAGCCGGGATCCCGAAGGCGTCGCCGGCCGGGTCGAGGTGCCTGTGGCGCAGGGGGCGTGAAGCGGCGCCCCCGTGACCGGGGGCGCGTGATCGCGGTCCCGCGACGAGATGCGCGGGAAACATAGCAAGACAGTCGGTGCCTAAGCAAAACGGCGCTAACCGGGGCGAACAGGCGTCAAGAACGCGTATGGATCCGCATGATTTCCTAGGCGCCCGACGGCCGGACCGGTAGGGAATATGGGGTGTCCCCTCTTTCGCTCCGGCGATCCCTCCCGACCGCGCTCCGCCCCCCAGGACGACCCGGCGTCCCCTCGCCGGACGGCGACGGGTGGGTCTCCGCGGGCCGCGGCGTCCCTTCGCCGGACGGCGACCGGTGGGCTTCCGCGGGCCGCGGCGTTCCCTTGTCGGACGGCGAAGGGTGGGCTTCCGCGGGCCGCGGCGTTCCTTCGCCGGGAACTTTTCGGCCGTCCGCTCCGATCCCGCGGCTGTAGGGCGCGACCGGCGGCGAAGCCCGGACACCGGCACCCGGCGGGTGCCCGGTAGCGAGGCGGTGCGCCGTCCACGCCCGTCAGGAACCAGGCAACGATGTGTAGCGCAGGGAGAAACAGTGGCAAGTGCATCGGCATCGGCGCGGGTGAACTCGGGGATGCGGGGGTGGTTGCTGAAGGGCCTGCAGCGCTCCGACCCCAAAACCGGGGGCCCGCATCACGAGGAGCCGCCCGAACACCAGCATGCCTGGTGGAAGGTGATGTGCCTGACCGGCGTGGACTACTTCTCCACCCTGGGCTACCAGCCGGGCATCGCGGCCCTGGCCGCGGGCGCCCTCAGCCCGGTCGCCACCGTGCTGCTGGTGGCGCTGACCCTGTTCGGGGCGCTGCCGACCTACCGGGCGGTGGCCGAGCAGAGCCCCCACGGGCTGGGCTCGCTGTCGATGCTGGAGCGCCTGCTGCCCGGCTGGCGGGGCAAGCTGCTGGTGCTGTTCCTGCTCGGGTTCGTCGCCACCGCGTTCATCGTGACCATCACCCTGTCGGCGGCCGACGCCACCGCCCACATCCTGCACAACCCGTTCGTGCCCGGGTTCCTCTCCGGCTGGCAGGTGCCGGTCACGCTGGCGCTGATCGCCGCACTCGGCGGGGTGTTCCTGGTCGGGTTCAGCGAGGCCATCTCGATCGCCGTCATCCTGGTGGCCGTCTATCTCACCTTGAACCTGGTCGTCCTGGGGGTGGCGCTGCAGCATGTGCTCGCCGATCCCGGGCTGGTCACCGACTGGCAGGCGGCGTTGACCAGCCAGCACTCCAGCCCGATCGCGATGATCGCCGTGTCGCTCTACATCATGCCCAAACTCGCCCTGGGCCTGTCCGGCTTCGAGACCGGCGTGGCCGTGATGCCACTGGTCAAGGGAGACCTCGCCCGGCGGATCGGCGGCGCGAAGAAGCTGCTGACCACCGCGGCGATCATCATGAGCGTCTTCCTGATCACCTCCAGCTTCGCCACCACCGTGCTCATCCCGGCCGGGGAGTTCGCCGAGGGCGGCGCGGCCAACGGGCGCGCCCTCGCCTATCTGGCCCACGAGTTTCTGGGCGACGGGTTCGGTACCGTCTACGACCTGTCCACGATCGCGATCCTGTGGTTCGCCGGGGCCTCCGCGCTGGCCGGGCTGCTCAACATCGTGCCGCGCTACCTTCCCCGGTACGGCATGGCCCCCGACTGGTCGCGCGCCGCCCGGCCGATGGTGCTGGTCTTCACCGCCATCTCCTTTCTCATCACCCTGTTCTTCGGCGCCGACGTGGAGTCCCAGGGCGGCGCCTACGCCACCGGCGTGCTCGCGCTGATCCTCTCGGCCGCCGTCGCGGTCACCCTGGCCGCCTGGAGCTCCGGCCGCGTCCGGGCCGCGATCTCGTTCGGGATCATCACCCTGATCTTCGCCTACGCCACCGTCGCCAACATCATCGAACGCCCCGACGGCCTGGTCATCGCCCTGCTGTTCGTGCTGGCCATCGTGATCACCTCGCTGGTCTCCCGGGCCACCCGCTCCACCGAACTGCGCGTCACCAAGGTCACCCTGGACGACCTGGCGCGCCGCTACATCAGCGAGTCAGGGGAGATCCGGCTGATCGCCAACGAGCCGCACGAGCGCGACTGCAAGGAGTACGTCGACAAGGCCCGCGAGGCCTGGGAGCTGCACCGGCTGCGCACCGGCGAGGGCCTGCTGTTCTTGGAGGTGAGTGTCCCCGACGCCTCGGAGTTCGCCGGAGAGCTGCGCGTCGTCGGCGAGGAACGCCACGGCTTTCGCGTCCTGCGGATGGAGAGCCCCACCATCGCCAACGCCATCGCCGCCCTGCTGCTCTATCTGCGTGACGAGACCGGCAAGACCCCGCACGTCTACTTCCACTGGGCCGCCGAGGGCAACCCCATCGGCGCGCTGCTGCGCTACCTCGTCTTCGGCGGCGGCGACATCCCGCCCCTCACCCGGGAGGTGCTGCGCCAGGCCGAGGCCGACACCGCCCGCCGCCCCCTGGTCCACGTCGGCTGACACCGGCGCCACGGCACCGCCCGCTCCGGAGCGGCCCTCGGCTCACCCCGGTGACCGGCTCCACTGTCTTCAGCACGAGGCCTCGGCCACCCGGGCGTCTCCTGCCGGAGCCGGAGCCAGGGTCGGGGTCAGGGCCGGAGCCGGGGCCAGGGTCAGAGCCGGGCCGGGCCGGTTCCGGAGGGATGCGGTGAGCCGGGCCACGACGGGCTGCCCGAGGAGGACTCCGAGGAGGACCAGCGCCAGCCCGCAGAACTGCCGCGCGGTGAGCGCCTCTCCGGCGATCGCCGTGCCGAGCAGCACCCCGGCCACCGGGTTCAGCAACCCGACGAGTCCCACCGTTCCCGCGGGCAGATGCCGCAGTCCCGTGAACCAGGCGGCGAAGGCGAGAGCCGTCGCGACGACGGTGACGTAACCGAACCCGAGGATCGCGAGTCCGTCCAAGGCCGGTGGCGAGCCCTCCAGCGCGACGGCGAAGGGCAGCAGGACGAGGCCCCCGGCGATGAGCTGCCACGAGGTCGACGCCAGCGCGTCGACCCCCGTGTTCCACCTCTTGGCCAGCACGTAGCCGAACGACGACATCACCATGGCGGCGACGGACGCGAGCACGCCGAGGGGGTCGACGGCGGCCGCGCCGGTGAACAGCATGAGACACACCCCCGCGATGCCGATGCCCGCTCCGGCCAGATGCGGGATCCGCGGTCGCTCGGAGAGCAGCGACCAGGCCAGGAGCATCATCACGACGGGCGACGTCGCCATGATCGTCGAGGCGACGCTCGTCGGAAGCAGCTGAGCCGCCAGATAGATCAGCGCGAAGAACGCGCTCATGTTGAGAGTTCCGAGGACCAGGGACCTCCACCACCACGACCCGTGAGGACGCCTCCTGCTGAGCAGGAGAAGCAGGAGCCCCGCGGGCAGCGCCCTGATGGCCGCGCCGTACAGGGGGTAGTCGGGCGGGAGGGACTGGTGGGTGACGAAGTAGGTCGTCCCCCACGCGATCGGTGCCATGGCCGTGACCAGCACCCAGCGGAAATTAGCTTCCATGGAAGACAATATAGCTTCCCTGGAAGCTATAATCTACGCATGAACGAATCCCTGGATCACGTCGCCCGCATCCAGCGAGAGTGGGCTCGCGAGCGCCCGGACCTGGATGTGAGCCCGCAGGGGGTGATCGGGCGCCTCCACCGCCTCGCCGGGCACCTCACCGAGCAGCTCTGCGTCGTCTACCGGCGCTACGGGCTCGCGGAGGGGGAGTTCGACGTCCTGGCCACCCTGCGGCGCGGCGGCGCGCCGTTCGAGCGCGCTCCCGGAGAGCTCGCCGCCTTCACCATGGTCACCACCGGCGCGATGACCAAACGCATCGACCGGCTCGAACGCGACGGGCTCGTCACCCGCCGTCCGAGCGAGAGCGACGGCCGGGGACGGGTGGTCGCGCTCACTCCCGCGGGCAAGGAGCTGATCGACCGGGCGTTCACCGAGCACATGCGCAACGAACGCCGCCTCGTCGACGACCTGCCCCCCGAGGCGGCCGCGCACCTCGAGGCGCTCCTCACCACCTGGCTGACCCGCTTCGAGACACCGCGTCGGCCGGAGAGCTGAGCCCGGCCGGCGTGTTCGTCGCCGTCCCGGTCGGCATCCTGGGCTACGCCGTGTCCGGCTACGCCGTGTCCGGCTACGCCGTGTCCGGCTACGCCGTCCGGCCCGGGCGGAAGCGTGCCCCGAAGAGCGCGGTGAAGGTCTCCTGGAAGTCGTTCCAGTCGCCGTTCAGGTTGCTCACCAGCGTGTGGGTGCCCTGGCGATCGCCCATCGCGTACGACATCGAGCCCTGGATGAAGCCGCCGCCTCCCCAGAGCGTGACCCCGCACGGGAGCTTCTGGGAGTAGACGCCGAGGCCGTATTCGGTGTCCGGGACCCAGCCCGAGCCCTCCGTCGAGACGGTGGTGAACATCTCCTTCTGCTGGGCGGGAGGCAGAAGACGGCCGCCCAGCAGGGCGCTCAGGAACAGGTGCAGGTCCGAGGTCGTCGAGATCATGCCACCGGCGGCCCCCGCCCAGCTCACGTCCATCTCGGTCACGTCGTGGATTTCCGCGTCGGGACCGGTCTCGCCCAGCTTGGAGTAGTGGCGGGCGTGCGGGCCGCGGATCGTCTCCTCGCCGGTGCCCGGCAGGTAGGTTCCCGCCAGGTTGAGCGGGCGGGCGATGCGGCGCTCGATCTCGTCCGCGAGGGTCGCGCCCGCCGCACGCTCGACGATCATTCCCGCGAGGGTGTAGTTGATTTTGGAGTAGATGAAGCGACTCCCCGGCTCCTCGGGGCGCGGGGTCTCCTGGCCGAGGATGGCGTCGGGGAGTCCGCTGGTGTGGTTGAGCAACCGCCTGATGGTGATCTTGGTGCCGTCCGCGCCGAGATACTCCTCCACCACGCCGGGCAGCCACCTCGCCACCGTGTCGTCCAGGGTCAGCCTGCCCTCGGCCGCCAGTCGCAGGACCACCGTGCCGGTGAACGCCTTGGTGAGGCTTCCGATGCGGAAGTGCTCACCCGGTTGACGCCCGCGACCTGTCGTCATGTCGGCCACCCCCGCCGTGCCGAACCACGGTGCCGTACGGGCGCCCCTCAACTCGGCGACCACGCCGGGGCCGCCGCCGCCGGTCACGGCCTGGTCGAGCACACGCTGGATCTCGGCGTGATCCCGGTCGCGGCCGGTTGCGGAGGCGGAGGTCATCATGGCGGTCCCCGTGACGGTCAGGACGGCGACGAGCAGGCCCGCGCGGGCATGGAACATGGACATTTCATCTCCTTGGGCATGGAAGAAAGATCTGAGGTCGGAAGAGGTGGGGCCGGGCATGGCCGTGCCGGAAAAGGATCGTGCCGGAAAGGGCCGTGCGGGCAGGAGGGGGAGAGGCCGCTGAGGGCCGCGGAAAGCGCTGGAGCGTTGTCGCTTGATCCGTTCGGATCGCCGCGCCGCCGGTGGGGAGCGCCCGGTGAGAACGGGGTGTGGCCGATGGGGCGCGTCCGTCCCACGGGTGGCGCCCGCTGTCTCATGGGCTCGCGAGCCGCACGCCGGACCGTGGGGGTCGGCGTGGTCGTTAGCCGCACGCCGGACCATGGGGGCGGTGTGGTCGTTACCCGATGTCGCCGTTCGCGACGGTGTCCTGGACACGGGTCAGCAGGTCGGTGCGATCGACACCGGCCAGGGCCAGGGCGCGTGGCACCGTGCCGACCTCGGCCCGCAGGATTCCGAGCAGCAGGTGCGCCGGTCGCAGGTCCTTCTTGCGGGAGACCGAGGCGAAGCCACGCTCAAGGGCGAGCTTGCCCGTCGCGCCCAGGGCGGGCGAGCGCTTGAGCGTGGTGTCCGGCAGGGAGGGGCCGAAGGAGGCGCGGGACACCCCGGCCGCGCTCAGGCTGTGGTCGAACTCCCGGTCGAGGGCGGCCCGCGTCGCCTGGTGGTCGAGGCCCGCGGAGGCCAGGAGGCGCTGCGGGGCGGTGCCCTCCTGGGCCGTGACGGCCAGCAGGAGGTGCTGCGCCTCGACCGTGGCCGACCCTTGTCTCCGCGCCTCGATCGCCCCCTCCGTGATGATCGTATGGAGGTATCTGTCGAACGTGCTCATGGTGAACGTCTCCTCAGCTTGACGCCCGCGGCGATGAGCCGCCTGGCGTGCTTCCGGTGGACCGCCTGGCGGGTCACGCCGAGCGCCTCGGCGACCTGCGGCCAGCTCCAGCCCGCGCGCATCGCCCGCTCGACGGCGGTGTCCTCCAGTTGGTCGGCCAGGCGCCGCAGCGCCACCACGGCCGCCAGCGCGTCGGCGGGGTCCTGGGGATCGGGGATGTCACTCGCGGGCATGTAGGCAACATTAATTGACTAATCCGGAGATAGTCAACACGAGTTGCTTAAATGACGGGCAGGCCGCGGGGTGAAACGGCGGGGCTGGAGTGCCGGCGATCAGGAGTTCGGAGACCGCGCCCAGGTCCGGCGGGGCGGTCGGCCGGCGGTCCGCGCCGTGGCCCGCGCGCCCGCGCGGCCGGCCACGGGCCCGACCCGTTGCCGCCCGCGCGCCCGGCCACGGGTCGGGCCCGTGGTGCGGTGGTCGCGCCGCACCACGGGCCCTTGACCGCGGTTCAGCCGGTCGTGTCCGACGCGGTCACGGGCCGGCGCAGGTGGCCGCCGGGGTGGCCGAGGATCCTCCGGCGGTGAAGCCGAAGGTGGTGCTCGCGTTGGCCGCGACCGAGCCGTTCCACGACTCGTTGCGCACCGTCACGTTCGGGCCGGAGCCCGAGCGCACGCCTCCCCACAGCTGGGTGACGGTCTGCGAGCCGGGCCAGGTCCAGTTCACGGTCCAGCCGCTGATCGGCGCGTTGCCCGCGCGCACCGTGACCTCCCCCTGGAAACCACCGGACCAGGAGTTCACCACCCGGAACGTCGCCGAGCACGCGCCGGGCACCGGGGTCGGAGTGGGCGTGGGTGTCGGTGTTGGCGTAGGGGTGGGGTCACCGGGCGTCGGTGTGGGGGTCGGGGTCGGGGTCGGAGACGGGCTGGAGTCGTTGAGGACCGGAGTCTGCCAGTCTCTCCACTCGGACAGGCTGCCACTCGCCCTGGAGGAGATCCTGATCGCGCCGGGAGCGTTGCCCGTCTTCAGCAGGAACTTCTGGATGTTCTGCTGCAACGGGGTCCTCCACTCGGACCTGTTGGCGCAGTGGCTGCCGTCCTGGACGTCGGACCAGTAGGTGATGTTGTCTCCCGCGCCGAGCGCCCTGTAGACCTCCGCCCCGCCCAGGGCCGCCACGCTCGCGGAGCGGGGACCCAGATTGGCGATGTGGGGATTGTCCATGATGAACAGCCCTCGCGGCGCGACCATGGCCACCATCTGGTGCGTGTCCACCGGCAGCCTGGCCGGGCTGCCCGTGAAGGAGCCGAACGCGTCGCCCAGCCACGGCTGCTCTCCGTAGGCGCTGCTCAGACTCTGGGCGCCCTCCCCGGGAATGCCGCGGAAGATGGGGACCCCGGCGCTCCCCGACTCGATCGGCATGGTCAGGGCGATGCGCTGATCGAACGCGCCGGTCACGAAGGCGCCCTTTCCGAACCGCGAGCATCCCGTGACGCCGGTCGCGTCCGCTTTGAGAACGCTGCCGTCCGACTGCTCGATGACGTCGATGATCCGGCTCACCCCCCAGGCCCAGGCGAGGAGCAGCCCCGTGCTGCTCGAGGAGCCGTAGACGCTGTAGAACGCGCCTTGTTTGTTGTTTCGTGGTGTGCCCTCCCGCCCGACCACGTAGGGATCGTAGCTGATGACGGCGGCGCCGGCCGCTCTGATGGCGGCCGTGTCGGCGCCGAACCCTCCCAGGACGACGACGGCGGGAAAGGGGCCGGAACCACTCGGCAGCGAGACGCTCGCGGAGAAGCTGGAGCTTCTGCCGTTGTGGTTCACGTTCACGGTGACGCCGGTCCTTGAGACCGTTCCCGTGACACTCGCCGGCTTTCCTGGCTTCTCGCCGTAGGCGAACCTCTCCGCCAGCCTCTTGGTCTCCTGTCGCCGGCACCGCCAATCGGACCTGGCGGTGATGCGCGTGCCGTCCAGCCTCCTGAAGGGATCGGGAAGCCTGGAATTGGTGGGCAGAGACCCCGCGTCGGGCAGGCCGGGCACCGCGCAGTCGGCGCCCTCGTCCTCGACACCGGCCGCGGCGAGCGCGGCGGGTGCGGCGGCCTCGGCGGCCACTACCGTTACCGCTCCGGCGACCAAGAGCGCCGCGGCTACCGCCAGCGCGACGACCGTCGAACGGATCCTGGAGCGGCCCGGGCTGATGATCACGAATGCTCCCCTTCCGGTTAGGGTGGTGGTCGAAAAGTATCGATGACTTTTCGGACCGAAAAGTAGCCGGATTTGCTGGACTTTCTCCATCTCACTGAGCTGGGTAAGCATTCAGGGGATCATCAACGGATTTGAAATTTTCAATGATTCACCGCAATAAATCAGGTGAAGGCGTCCGAGGAGAACCTCCGTCGCGATGGATGGTGGGCGGACCCGCGCGAGTCGGTCAGGGACGGGCGGTGGTCATCGGCTCTCGCCGGCCCGGTCGACGCCCCTGTGCACCCGGACCGTGCGGTCGATGAGCTCGCGCAGCGCGCTCTCGTCGACGTCGTCGAGCCGTTTCAGGTAGAGGCATCCCTTTCCGGCCTTGTGGGGACCCAGCCGGGCGAGCACCGACGCGTGTCGCTCCTCGAACCCGCCCACCAGGTAGACGACGAGATGCTGCTTTCGCGGTGAGAAGCCCGCCAGGGGCCAGTCGCCCGTGCGCCCGCTCTCGTAGGTGTAGCGGTAACTGCCGAAGCCGACGATGCTCGGGCCCCACATCACCGCGGGCTCGCCGGTCACCTCGCGCAGGATCGCGCGCAGACGCTCCGCGTCGGCCCGCCGGCGCTCGTCGGGGACCTCGGCCAGGAAACCGTCGACGTCGGCGTCGGTCGGGACCGTCACCGGCTGCTTTGATGTCGCCATGGCGGCATGCTCCCACGCGGGTACGACAAAGGCGCCGCGCGAGCTCCCGCCGGGTCTCAGCCCGCGGGCCAGGTGCCGCCGTCGTCCAGGAGGACGGGCGCGCCGGTAGCGGCGGACCGGTTGGCCGAGACCCCGACCATCACGCTGGCGACGCCCGCGCGGTACCCCGCCTGGCGGCCCAGGGGGTCCTCGCCGGCGCCGCGGAAGACGTCGTCCAGCATGAGGGCGTCGCCGCCGCCGTGGCCGCCCGCGCCCGAGGAGATGGCGATCTCCTCGGGTTCGCGCCAGTGCCGGTGCAGGACGAGCCGCTCGGAGGTGCCGGTGGCGTGAGCCTTGTCGGCCGCGGTCGGGTCGATCGCGGCCCGGGGCGGGGTCCAGGCGCGTTCGACGACTTCCAGCTCCAGGCGTCCGGCGGTGCCGTTGACGGCCACCCGGTAGCCCTCGAAGGGGCCGTGGGCGTTGAGGGAGTAGGTGAGTTTCGCCCCGCGGGAGTAGCCGACGAGGACGGCCATGTTGTCCTCGATGGTCACGCCGTCACCGAACACGTCCTGGTCGCGGATGTAGCCGTCCTCGTGCTCGGCGTCCAGATAGAGGCGTTTGAGCCGGGGGTCGGCGGAGATGTCGAGAAGATAGGGGTCGCTGCCGAGCTCGGGCGCGCCGTGAGCGCGTTCCGGCCGGTCGTGCAGGCCGCGGGCGCGGGCGTTGCCGGCCCCGTAGAACCGCAGTGCCGACTGGGCGTAGACGGAGCGGGCGGTGTCGGCCAGCCACCAGTTGACCAGGTCGAAGTGGTGGGTGGACTTGTGCACCAGCAGGCCGCCGGAGCTGGCCTTGTCACGGTGCCAGCGGCGGAAGTAGTCGGCTCCGTGGATGGTGTCCAGCACCCACTCGAAGTGCACGGAGGTGACGTCGCCGATCGATCCGTCGGCGATCAGCCGGCGGACGGCGCCGTTGCGCGGCGAGTAGCGGTAGTTGAAGGTGACGACGAGCCGTCCGGTGCTCCGCTCGGCGGCCTCGACGATGGCCGCGCAGTCCTCGGCGGTGGTGCACAGCGGCTTCTCCACGATGACGTCCTTGCCCGCCTCCAGCGCGGCGACGACGTAACGGGCATGGGTGGCGTCGACGGTGGCGACCACGACGGCGTCCGCCACCTGGAGCATCTTGTCGAACTCGTGCGGCGCGAAACACGGGACGTCGCGTCCGATCCGGTCGAGGTAGTAGCCGAGCCGGGTCCGGTTGACGTCGCAGAGGGCGACGATCTCACCGGTGTCGCTCCACTCGCCGAGCAGCGCGTCGATGTAGAGCTGTGCCCGGTGACCGAGCCCGACGAAGGCGTATCGCATCAAGAACTCCATGGAGGGAGCGGTGAGAACGGGTGTGCCGTACGGCTCGG
Organism: Streptosporangium sp. G11; assembly: GCF_051192615.1. NCBI lineage: Bacteria > Bacillati > Actinomycetota > Actinomycetes > Streptosporangiales > Streptosporangiaceae > Streptosporangium > Streptosporangium sp. G11. The sequence goes on along the minus strand of NZ_JBPJUQ010000025.1, from coordinate 95,770 downwards.
CGCGAGCCGTACGGCACGTCAGCGGACGCCGGTCACTTGGTGATGGCGGCGTTGGCCTCGGTGAGGAAGGCCGTCGCCGCGTCGTCCGCGGAGGCCTTGCCGAACAGCACCGAGTCGGTGGCGCGCTTGAGGATGTCCTCCATCTCCATGGCGCCCTTCGGCGGGATCGAGATCGGGCTCAGCTCGCTCTTGATCGAGTCGATGAAGGCCAGCACCTTCTGGTCGGCCGGGGTCAGCTTGTCCTTGATGGCGGTGACGACCTTGGCGTTGGTCGGCAGACCGCGGTCGCTGAGCAGGATGGCGCCGGCCTCGGGGTCGTTGACGAGGAAGTCGACGAACTTCTGGGCGGCCTCGGCCTTCTCCGTCTTGGCCGAGATCGTGTAGTACATCGCCGGCTGCAGGAACATGCCGGCGGTGGTGGCGCCCTGGGCCTTCGGCATCCGCAGCAGGTCGAGCTCCTGGCCGGAGCCCTTGCTCAGCGCGGTGAGCTGGTTGCTCCACCAGCTGCCGAACGCGCTGGCGTTCGTGGCGAGCAGGGCCTGGTCGACCTTGGTGCCGGTCTCCAGCATCAGGGCGGCGTCCGGGCCGGCCTTGGTGGAGATGATTTTCTGCAGCAGGGCCCACCAGTCCTTGATGGTCTGCTCCGACAGGCCGATCCTGCCGTCCTTGTAGAACTGCTCCCCGCGCTGGGCGGCGAACAGCTGCAGGAAGGCGGGGTTCTCGTTGTACTCGGTGCCCCAGAGCTTGCCCTGGCCCTGCTCGGTTACCTTCTGGGAGATCGAGATGTAGTCGTCCCAGGTCCAGGTCTTGTCATCCGGGATCTGCTGGCCCGCTTTCTCCACCGCGGCCTTGTTGACGATCATCGGGAAGGTGTTGACGCCGGTGGGGATGGCGTACTGCTTGCCGTCGACCTGGCCGGCCTTGAGCACTTCCTGGTCGAGGTCGGCGGTGTTGACCTTGCCGGTGAGGTCGGCGAGGGTGGCGCGGCCGGAGTACTCGGCGAGACCGCGGATCTCGATGGACATGACGTCCGGGGCGTCGCCGGCCGCGGTCTTGGTGGCCAGCTTCTCGTAGTAGCTGTCCCAGTCGGAGAAGTCACCTTCGACGTCGATCGTCGGGTTCTTCTTCTCGAACGTGGCGATGGCCGACTCGGTCAGCTTCTGCCGGGCGTCGCTGCCCCAGTACGAGAAGACGACCTTCGTCTTCCCGCCGGATTCGCCGCCGTCGTCACTGCCACACGCGGTGGCCGACACGGCGAGCAGGGTGATGGCGGTGGCCGCCAGGATGCGCTTCATCGAGATACCTCCGGGGGATGGGGGATGGGAGGGGTTACTTGAGGCCGGTGGTCGCCATGCCGCGAATGAGATATTTCTGGCCCGCGAGGAAGAAGCCGAAGATCGGGCCGAGAGAGATGATCGACATCGCGAACAGCGGACCCCAGGAGGACTCGCCGCTGGAGTCCATGAACTGCCGGAGCGCGACGGGAACGGTGAGGTTGTCGGAGTTGGTCAGATAGAGGTTCTGGGTGAAGAAGTCGTTCCACGTCCAGATGAAGGTGAAGATCGCGGTGGTCGCCAGTGCCGGGACGCACAGTGGCAGGATCACCTGGACGAACGTGCGCCAGTAGCCCGCGCCGTCGATCGCCGCCGCCTCGTCCAGCTCCCGGGGGAGGGTGCGGATGAACTGCACCATAAGGAAGATGAAGAACGCGTCGGTCGCGAGGAACTTCGGCGCGACGATCGGCCAGATCGTGTTGATCCAGTCGATCTTGGCGAACACGATGTACTGCGGGACGACCGTGACGTGGTGCGGCAGCATGATCGAGCCGAGCATGATCGCAAACCACATCTTCTTCAGCGGGAACTCCAGCCGGGCGAAGGCGTAGGCCGCGAGCGAGCAGGCGACCAGGTTGCCGACCACCGCCAGGGAGGTGACGACGGCCGAGTTCCACAGGTAGTAGCCGAAGGAGTGCTTGAGGGCGCCCCAGCCCTCGGTGTAGTTCTCGGCCGTCACCGCGGTCGGCATCAGCCCCGGCTCCCGGAAGATCAGCTCCTCGGGCTTGAGCGAGCTGGAGATCATCCACAGCAGCGGGTAGAGCATGAACAGCCCGGCAACGATGAGCAGCAGATGCCTGACCAGGCGCGGGGCGGGCCGGAACAGGGCCGGCACGCGCTTACTTGTCGTCGCCATAGAAAACCCAGAATCGAGACATGAGGAAGTTGACGGCGGTCAGCGCGGCGATGATGAGCAGCAGCACCCAGGCCATGCCGGCCGCGTAACCCATTTCGTAGTTCTTGAAGCCCTTGATGTAGAGGTAGAGCGTGTAGAACAGGGTCGAGTCGATCGGCCCGCCGTTGCCGCCGCTGACGATGAACGACTGGGTGAAGGACTGGAACGACTTGATCACCTCCAGCACCAGGTTGAAGAAGATGATCGGGGTGAGCAGCGGCAGGGTGATCGAGCGGAACTTCCGCCACCTGCCGGCGCCGTCGACCGAGGCCGCCTCGTACAGGCTCTGCGGGATCTGGCGGAGCCCGGCCAGGAAGATGACCATCGGGGCGCCGAACGTCCAGACGTGCAGGATGATCAGTGTCCACAGCGCGGTGTCGGGGCTGGTCACCCAGCCCTGGCCCTCGTAGCCGAACAGGCCCAGGAACGAGTTGACGATGCCGTCGGTCCCGAAGATCTTCCGCCAGAGGATCGAGATCGCCACGCTGCCTCCCAGCAGCGAGGGCAGGTAGAAGATCGAGCGGTAGAACGGCAGGCCGCGCAGGCCCCGGTCCAGCACGAGCGCCAGCGCCAGCGCGAAGGCCAGCTGCAGCGGAACGGAAACCACCACGTAGGTGGTCGTCACCTGCAGCGAGGCCATGAACCGGTCGTCCTGCGTGAACATCTTCTCGTAGTTGTCGAGGCCCACCCAGTGGGCTTCGCTCAGCAGGCTGTAGTCGGTGAACGACAGGTAGAGCGAGGCGATCATCGGGCCCAGTGTGATCGCGAACAGGCCGATGAACCAAGGGGCCAGAAACAGGTAGGCCGCCCATGCCTGCGATCGGCTGCGGGAGCTTTTGAGGCGCCCGGGGTGGGGGGCACCCGCTTTTTCCGGGGGCGCGACCGGCACCTCGGTCGTCCCCGCCGGTGCGGGACTCAGCGTCATCACTGGCCCTTCGGGGAGTTGGTGAATGGGATGCGCTTTTCCTATAGCTTTACAAACTAAGACGTCAACCCTTTGCAGTGAGCTAGCTCACGAATCGTAACGTTTGATTTTGTCGTCGTTGCAGCTCAGGCGGGATATACCTCATCAGAGGGCGCGAGGAAAAATCTCGATCGAGCACGAGTTAGTACAACCGATTGCAGTGACAGATGGGGGTCCGCCCCCGCCGCGAAAAGGGGGAAAGCGCCTGGTGGCAGCCCTGTGGGGGAGACGTCCGCCCGAAGCGCGTCACCTCCGCGGGGGCCCGTCGGCGTCATCGGTTTCCACGGCTCACGCCTGTCCGCGGCGGCCTCTCGGCGGTCCTTCGGCGGTCCTGCGACGGCATGGCCGGCGACACCGGGGTGCCGGGGTGAGAAAGAGGCCCGCGCCCATCCGGGAGAGCGTCCGGCCGGCCGGCGTGTCCCGGCAGGCCGCGTCGCAGTACCCGGAGGACAACGGCGGCACGAAAAGGCAATAACGGAATAAAAGGACAAAAGCGGCATAAAACGACAATAGTCGGACGAAACGAAAAAGCGGTACGAAAAGTCAACGATGGCACGAAGTCTGCGCCGAGGTCGGCCGGCCCGTCGCCGAACCCGGCCGTCGCCGCCCGAACCTCATCGCGCGGTCGGCGCGGACCCGGCGGTCCGGGCCTCACCCGGGGAGCCTCACCCGGGTCCGGCACCTCCGAGAAGGGCGGCGTCCGGCAATCGCGCGGGGTCGCCGCTCACCGGGCCCCTCCGGGAGGCGCGGTGGAGTCGCGGACCACCAGGTGGGTCTCCAGGACCGTCGCGGCGCTCATCGACTGGATGAGGAGGTCGACCGCCATCCGGCCGGCGTCACTCGTGGGCATCGCGACCGTGGTGAGTTTGGGGCGGTGCAGCCGGCCGGTGACGCTGTCGTCGAAGCCGATCACGCTGACGTCGCCCGGCACCTCGACGCCGAGGGTCTCCAGTCCCTCGATGAGGCCGATGGCGACGAGGTCGTTGTAGGCGAGCACGCCGGTCACCCCCGCCTCGGCGACCGTGGGTGCGGCGGCGAGGCCGCCCTCCACGGTGGGGGAGTTGGGGCCGATGACGACGGTGTCGAGACCGGGGATCTCCGAGACGGCCTTGCGGATCTCGCCGCTGGTCCACGAGCCCGCGGGGCCCGCCACCAGGGCGACGCGCCGGTGACCGAGCTCCACGAGGTGCTCCATGGCGGCGCGGGCGCCGTGGGCGACGTCCATCACGACCGTGGTCAGCCCGCGGATGCGCCGGTTGACCAGCACGAACGAGACGCGCTCGGAAAGCTTCTCGAGGGCCTTGTTGGACAGGCGCGGGCTGCACAGCACGATGCCGTCGACCTGCTTGGAGAAGGCCAGTACGAGGTTCTCCTCCTCGGCGGGGTCCTCGCCGGTGTCGGCCACGAACAGGTGGTAGTCCTGGCGGCGGGCGGCGGCCTGCGCGGCCTTGATCAGCGGAGGGAAGAACGGGTTGGCCAGATCGGCCACGATCAGCCCGATGTTGTTGGTACGGCCCGTCTTGAGCGAGCGGGCCGCCCGGTTGGGCCGGTAGTCGAGCTCCTCGGCCGCCGCCAGCACCCGGGTCCGGGTCTCGGCGTTCACCAGATGGGGTGCCGAGAAGGTTCGGGAGACCGTCGACACATGGACACCTGACGCATGGGCGACGTCCCGGATGGTCACTGACATGCCGCACACCTTAACGCAATCGTTTGCATATCAGCCAACCATCCTGAGACCGGTTGCCGGTGATCCACCCCGCTCACTTGACGTATTGTCCTGCCGGACGCGATTGTTTACTGCAACTGATTGCAGTCTTCAAAAGGAGTCCCCACGGTGAGCAGAGTGCTCGTCACCGGCAGCGCGGGTCGGCTCGGCCGCAGCGTGGTCATCTCGCTCGCGGCGGCCGGGCATGAGGTGATCGGTGTGGACAGCGCGCCGGGAACCCCGCGCGAGGCCGCCTCGGCCCTTCCGGCGGATCTCACCGACCTGGGTGAGGCCCACTCGGTGATCGCGCGGTTCCGGCCGGAGGCGGTGGTCCACCTGGCCGCCATCGCGGTGCCGTTCAGCCGTTCCGAGCCCACCACGTTCCGGGTCAACACCCAGCTCGCCTTCAACGTCTGCGAGGCCTCGGTCGCCCTCGGCGTGGAGAAGCTCATCGTGGCCAGCAGCCCCACGGTGATCGGATACGGCGCGCCGGGCGGCTGGACCCCCGCCTACCTGCCGATCGACGAGGACCACCCGACGGAGCCCTGGAACGCCTACAACCTGTCGAAGGTCGTGGCCGAGGAGACCATGCGGACGTTCGCCCGGACCACCGAGACCACCCGGATGGCCGCGGTCCGCCCCTGCTTCGTCGTCGCGCCCGAGGAGTGGGAGGGCGCGCCCACCCAGTCCGGGCACACGATCACCGAGCGGCTGAACCGGCCCGAGATAGGCGGGGTCTCCCTGTTCAACTACCTCGACGCCCGCGACGCCGGCGACTTCGTCGACACGCTGCTCACCAGGCTCCCCCTGCTGGAGACGAACGGCGAGGTCTTCTTCGCGGGCGCCGCCGACGCCCTGGCGCGCGAGCCGCTGGCCGAGTTGCTGCCGGCCGTCATACCGGAGACGAAGGCGTTCGCCGCCCATCTGACCGGTACCGCCCCCGCCTTCTCCTCCGCCAAGGCCGAGCGGCTGCTCGGCTGGACCGCCAAGCGCAGCTGGCGCACCGAACTCTCCTGAGAGAAACCACGATCATGAATCTTGATGGTGTCCTGTTCTTTCCCGTGACCCCCTTCGGCCCGGACGGCGAGCTCGCGCCCGGCGTGCTGGCCGACCACATCCGGCAGGGACTCGAGCACCGGCCCGGCGGCGTGTTCGCCGCCTGCGGGACCGGTGAGTTCACCGCGCTGTCGGAAGCCGAGCACGCCCGGGTCGTCCAGGTGGCGGCGCGGGCGGCGGGCGGGGCCGTCCCGGTGTTCGCCGGAGCGGGCGGGCCGATCGGCGCGGCGCTCGCCCAGGCGCGGGCCGCCCGCGAGGCGGGTGCCGACGGGCTGCTGCTCATGCCGCCCTATCTCGTCCAGGGGCCCGGTTTCCCCGACTACGTACGGGCGATCGCCGCCGAGCTCCCGGTGATCATCTACCAGCGCGGGCCGATCGCGCTCGAACCCGAGGCGGCGGTCGCGCTCGCCGCGATCCCCGGCGTCATCGGGCTGAAGGACGGCCTCGGCGACATCGACCGGATGCAGCGGATCGTGCTGGCCGTCCGGGAGGCCCGCCCGGACTTCCTGTTCTTCAACGGGCTGCCGACCGCCGAGCTGACCCAGCCCGCCTACCGGGCGATCGGCATCGGCCTGTACTCCAGCGCGGTGTTCTGCTTCGCGCCCGAGATCGCCGGCGCCTACCTGAACGGCGACGAGCGGCTGATCACCGAGTTCTACGCCCCGCTGGTGCGATTGCGTTCCAAGGTGCCGGGCTACGCGGTGTCGCTGGTCAAGGCCGGAGTGCGGCTGCGCGGGCTGGACGCAGGGCAGGTCCGGCCACCACTGGTTCCCGTGACGCCCGAGCACGAGGCCGAGCTCGAAGCGCTGATCAAGTCGGGACTCGCCCTGGTAGCGTCATGATCAAGGACTTGACGGTCACACCGCGGTCGGTGCCCCTGGCCAGGCCCTGGGGCGCGGACGTGCCCTGCAACCACGCGCTGCTCGTCACGATCACGCTGGAGGACGGGCGGCGCGGCACCGGGATGGCCTGGACCCCGCAGATCGGGGCCCAGGCGGTCAAGGCCCTGCTGGAACACGACATCCGCGACGCGGTGATCGGCATGCCGCCGCATCCGGAGCTCGCGTGGGACCGGCTGTCGGCCCACCTCGGCGAGGCGGGGCGGGCCGGGATCGTCCCGATCGCCCTGGCCGGGGTGGATCTCGCGCTCTGGGATCTGCGCTGTGGCGAGCGCCCGCTGGTCGAGGTCCTCGGCGCGCGGCGCGAGAGCGTCCCCGTCTACGGCAGCGGGGTCAATCTCCACTACCCGCTGGAGGAACTCCGGGCGCAGGCCGAACGCTGGCTCGCCACCGGATACACCGCGGTCAAGATCAAGGTCGGGCGCCCCTCGCTGGCCGAGGACGTCGAGCGGGTGGCGGCGGTCCGCGAGGTGATCGGGCCGGACCGGCTGCTGATGATCGACGCCAACCAGCGGTGGGACCTGCACCGGGCCCGGACCGCGCTGCGGGCCCTGGAGCGGTACGACCTGTTCTGGATCGAGGAGCCGCTGCCCGCCGACGACCTGGCCGCCCAGGTGGAACTGCGGCGGAGCGTCGGCACCCCGGTCGCGGTCGGCGAGAACGTCGCCACCGCTCACGGGTTCCGCGACCTGCTGACGGCGGGAGCCTGCGACGTCGTCCAGCCGAACCTGGTGCGGGTCGGCGGGATCACGCCGTTCCTGCGGATCGCCGAGATCGCCCGTGTCTTCGGAGTCCCGGTCTATCCGCATCTGCTCACCGAGCTGTCGGGCCAGCTCGCCCTCGCGCTGCACCACCCCGCGATGGTGGAGAGGGTGGAGGACGCCGCGCTGGCCGATCTCGGGCTGCTCGCCGCGCCCCTCCCGGTGGAGATCACCGGGCCGGAGCTGCGGGCGACCGGGGCACCGACGAGGTGGGCGTCGTGAAGCCGGTGCGAATGGTGGTCGCCGGGGTGCACGGCCACGGCAGGAACCATCTGGAGAACGTCCGGCGGCTGGCCTCGGCCGGACGGGCCGAGCTCGCCGGGGTCTGCGACACCCGGCCCGTACCCGGCCTCGACGTGCCGTCGTCGGCGGACCTGCCGTCGCTGATCGCCGAGACCGGGGCGGAGGTCGCGGTGATCGCGACGCCGATCCACACCCACGCGCCGCTGGCCGTCGCGGCCCTGCGGGCCGGGGCGCACGTGCTGCTGGAGAAGCCCCCCACGCCGTCGGTGGAGGAGTTCGAACGGATCTCCGCCGCCGTGGCCGAGACGGGGCTGGCCTGCCAGGTCGGCTTCCAGTCGCTCGGCTCGGCCGCCGTCCCCGCCGCGGCCGGACTGCTGGGCGAGCCGATCCGCGGCATCGGCGTCGCCGGATCCTGGACGCGCCCGTTCGCCTACTACTCGCGCGCCCCCTGGGCCGGGCATCGCCGGCTGGACGGCGTGGACGTCATGGACGGCGCGCTGACCAATCCGTTCGCGCACGCGGTGGCCACCGCGCTGGCCGTCGCGGGGGCCGACGCGGTCTCCTCGGTCCAGGGGATCGAGCTGGAGCTGTACCGGGCCAACGCGATCTCCTGCGACGACACCTCCAGCGCCCGGATCCGTCTCGCCGACGGCACCGTCATCGCGATCACCGTGAGCCTCTGCGGCGACCGCCGGACCGAGCCCTACCTGCATCTGCACGGCGAGACACGCTCGGCCCTGCTCTTCTACACCCTCGACGAGATCGAGGTGGACGGCGTCCGCACCGGCTTCGACCGGGTCGACCTCCTCGGCAACCTCCTGGCGCACATCAGGGAGGGGGAGGAGCTGCTGGTGCCGCTGGAGCGGACCGGTGGCTTCACCCGGCTGCTCGACGAGATCCGGCGCGCCCCCGACCCGCAGCCCGTCGACGGCTTTCGCGCCGAGCCGTCCCGGCTGGTGCTGCCGGGCATCGACGGCCTGGCCGTGCGCGCGGCGGCGGAGCTGAAGACCCTGTCGGAGGTCGGTTTCCCCGGCAGCCTCGGTTCCCCGCCGAGCACCTGGCCGGAATCGTCGCTGCGCGTCGGTTCGCGGGAGGTCGCGACCTACGTCCGGCGGGGCGATCTCCAGCCGGCGGACGCGCCGCGACCCCACCTGCATCCGGTCCGGACCCTCGGCGGGACGGTCGTGACCGAGACCCAGCCCGCCGACCACGTGCACCATTTCGGGGCGAGCGTGGCGATCTCCGACGTCAACGGAGTCAACTTCTGGGGCGGCTCCACCTACGTACCCGGCACCGGGCCGAAGATCCTCCCCAACCACGGGCGGCAGCGGCGGCGCTCGCTGCGCCCGGTGGACGGCGGCTTCGCCGAGCACCTCGACTGGGTCGGACCGGACGGCGCCGTCCTGGCCGTCGAAGAACGGACCCTCACGGCCCGCGCCCTGCCCGGCGCCTGGGCGCTGGAGGTCGCCCTGACGCTGCACAACCGGACCGGCGAGCCGCTGTCGATCCAGAGCTCGGCCTGCAAGGGCCGGACCGGCGCCGGCTACGGCGGGTTCTTCTGGCGCGCGCCCAAGGACTCCACCGGGCTGGACGTCTTCGCCGCCGACGCCTCCGGCGAGCAGGCTGTGCACGGCAGCCTCTCGCCCTGGCTGGCGCTGACCTCCGACGACTGGAGCCTGCTGTTCGTGCAGACCCTCGGCCTCGACCCGTGGTTCGTCCGCGTCGCCGAGTATCCGGGCGTCGGACCGGCCCTGGCCTGGGACGCGCCGCTGAGCGTCCCCGACCGGCTGGAACGCGCGATCACGATCGTGGTCGCCGACGGGCGGCTCACCACCGGACGGGCCCTGGCCCTCGCCGCGGAGCTCACGGTCTCGTGAGAATCCTCGTCGCGGGGAACGCGCCCGCGGGCCCGAAGGGTGGTCCATAGGGACGAACCCCATCCCCCTCGACGTCCTCCTCGACGGGCGGTACGGCGCGCTCGGGACCGCCGGATCCTCGCCTATACGCCGGGGGACCAGACGACCAGGCCCAGGCACATCTCGTCGCTGGTGCCCTCGCCCCAGACGACGTAGCGCGGGGGCAGGGTGCTCAGCGCGGGCAGTGCCTTGCGCAGGCCCGCGTCGTGGGTGCAGGTGACCCGCAGGCGGTCGCCCTTCTTGACCACGACGGGCCGGTCCAGCGGCCGGATGGCCTGATCGTCGAAGTTGTACCGCGGGATGTCGAGAAGGGTCTCCCCGCCGGGGCCGCCGGGGTTGAGCTCGACCTTGATCGAGCGGCCCAGCAGGTGCATGTGCCCGGCGAGGGCGTAGACCGTGCCGCCGGCGGGCAGCGACGTCTCGCAGTGCTGGGTGTCGCCCGGGGGCGGCGGCTTGCCGTCGTTGCACATCTGGCCGAGCTGGTCCGGGAACTCCCGCGCCTGGCCGCCGAAGCGGTTGGCCAGGTCGTCGATGGCGGCCTCACGGTCGCACAGCGGGCCCGACTCCTCCTTGGTGCAGGGCAGCTCGATGGGGGCGGACAGCAGGCTGGTCTCCAGCGGGGTGAGCTTGGAGGCTCCGTCGGCGAACCGGAGCCTGATGCCCGACTGGTCGCTGCCCGCGGCCTTGCCCTCGGTGGCGAGCAGGTTGTAGTGGACCTGCAGGATGAGCCGGCTGCCGGCGGCCACCGGGTGGCCGACCTTCTGGGTGAGCAGCGTCTCGTTGGCGCCCGGCGCCCAGTGGCCGATCCACTTGCCGTCCTCGATGCCGGCGTCGCCGAAGCAGGTCCAGCCCTCGCCCGAGGTGCTCGCGTCGAGGGTACGGGCCTTCTCGGCCGCGTCCCGGTCGACCGCGTAGACGATCGCGTGGTGGACGAGGTCGGTGTTCTGCGCCAGGAACTGGTTGCCGGTGAGGAACGCCGGGGCGCTCAGCTTCGGGTCGAGAAGGAAGCACCGGTACTCGTCGGTCGCCTTCGGCGGCGCGGCCGGGGTGTAGGGCTTGGGCAGCTTCAGGTTGACGAAGCGTTCCCCAGCCCGCAACGGCGCGGCCGGCGGAGGCGGGGCGGCCTCCATTCCGTGGCCGGAGTGCGTGGCGGCACCCGGGGATTGAGGAGGGACGGCGGAGGGACGCGCCGTGCCCGCGCCCTGCCCGCAGGACGCGAGGACAAGGGCGCCCGTCAGCACGAGGGCGGCCATACCCGGCCACCGTGTCGTTTTCATGGGTTCAGCGTCGCTGTTCGCGCCCGTTTCCTCATCGGTCTGAGAGTCGAACCTTCTCATCCTCAAGGCGGAAAGGTTTTCGGGAGTCGGCTGGTACTCGTGGCCGAGAGGGACCTCGTCGGTATGACCGGGGCGGCCGATCGCCGCACGCCGGGCCCCGGCCAGGAAAACGGGCGGGGCTATCCTGCTCACATGCCGATCATGAACGCGAGAAGCGACGCGGAGCTGGCCGTGGCGGCGGCGCTGGCGGGAGCCGCCGTGGTGCGCGCCATGTACGGGAGGACGCTGGCGCGCTTCGAGAAGTCCGCCGGTGACTTCGCCACGGCCGCCGATCTCGAGGCGGAGAAGGTCATCCTCGACGTCATCCGGACCGCTCGGCCGGACGACGCCGTGACGGGGGAGGAGGGCGGGCGTACCGGCGCGGAGGGCGCGGAACGCATGTGGCTGGTCGATCCCCTGTGCGGCACGCTGAACTACGCCGCGCGGAACATGCTGGTCGCGGTGAACGTCGCCCTGCGGGCGCAGGACGGCGTCACCGTGGCGGCGTCGGCCGATCCGTTCGCCGAGGAGGTGTTCTGGACGGACGGCGAACGCGCCTGGGCGCGCAGGGGCGACGTGGACGAGGAGCTCAGGCCGTCGCCCGGGTCACGGTTGGTGGACGTCAATCTCGACCCCCCGTTCCCGAACGAGCCGGGCTTCCGGGCGGTCCGCCTGCTCGCCGACCCGCGGTTCGCCGAGCGGTTCCAGCCGCGTGTCGTCTCCACCACCCTGGCGGTGGCCTGGGTGGCCGCCGGACGGCGAGCCGCCTTCGTCACCGACGGCCATCTGCGCGACAACGTGCACTTCGCCGCCGGGATCGCCCTGTGCCAGGCGGCCGGGTGCGTGGTGACCGGCATCCACGGCCAGCCGCCGCACACCGGTGCGGGCGGGCTCGTCGTGGCGGCCGACCGGGAGACGCACGCGGCACTGCTGCGGATGACCGGCGATCAGGTCGCGTCCGACCGGTAGCGGGCCCGCCCGTTTCCGGGCGCGGCGTCCGGTGCAATGAATCTACATTGTAAAGGCGTCGGCCCGTCTTCAAGATCATTATCGGCGGCACACCCGAACCGTCCGGACCTTCCCGGACAGGCGAATCCGCCGGGTCCGGAACCTGGGCCGATTTGGGTGTGCCGCCCATGACTCAGGGAGGGCGCCCCCGCTTCGTTTGCACGAAATCATGCCGGTTCAGCAAGATGGGGGTGTGGACGAACTCAACGACGTGCTGGCCGCCGTCGGCCCCCGGCTACGGGGGCTGCGCCGCGACCGCGGCCTCACCCTGGCCTACCTGGCCGAGACCACCGGCATCTCGGAGAGCACGCTCTCCCGCCTGGAGAGCGGCGGGCGCAAACCCAACCTGGAGTTGCTGCTCCCGCTCGCCCGCGCCTACGGCGTTCCCCTGGACGAGCTCGTCGGCGCCCCGCAAACCGGCGATCCCCGCGTGCACCTGCGCCCCGTCACCCGCGGCGGCACGACGTACGTGCCGCTCACCCGCCGCGCCGGAGGCCTGCAGGCCTACAAACTCGTCATCGGCCCCGTTGGCGGAGAGCCCGACCTGAAAACCCACGAGGGCTACGAGTGGGTCTACGTCCTCAACGGCCGCCTGCGCCTCCTCCTCGGCGACGGTGGCCTCGTCATGGCCCCCGGCGAGGTGGCGGAGTTCGACACTCGCCTCCCGCACTGGCTCGGTTCCGCCGACGACCAGCCGGTGGAGCTCCTTGTCATCTTCGGACGGCAGGGCGAGCGCGCCCACCTGCGAGCCCGCCCCGGGTGATCTCGCGCGAGGTCCGGCGGGTCCCGTTCGCGGCGCCGCGGGCGGCTCGCGAGAGCCCGTTCCCGGGGGAGGGGAACTCGGCGGGGCCCCGGTGGGACCTCTGGGACGACGACCTCCCGCCGACCGGCGAGATCATCGCTCCCTCACCGGTCGGCGGGCCCTGGCGGCGGCCTGGTGCGTTGTCGCGGCCTCGGTCGCCGTCATGGCGTGCGGCCCGCGGCTGTATCGCCCGCCTGCGCCGGCCAGTTGCGGAGCGCGACGTCGAGCGTGTCGAGCACCCGGCCCCAGGACTCGTCCGCGCCGCGTGGGTGGTGGCGGAAGCCGCCCGCCTGCTCCAGGCTCACGAACCCGTGGAAGATGCTGCCCAGCAGCCGGACCGCGTCGGTCTGGTCGGGCTCCACCAGCGAGTAGCCGCGCAGGATGGCCCGTGTCATGTCCGAGTGCCGGCGTGCCGCGCTCGCCTTCGCGGTCTCCGGGTCGAGCTCGACCTGAGCCGCCGTGTACCTGCCCGGATGTTCCCTGGCGTAGTCGCGGTAGACGTTGGCGAAGGCGACCAGCGCGTCCTTGCCCGCCCGCCCGGCCAGCGCCGCCGCGCCGCGATCGGCGAGCTCGGCCAGCGCCAGCACGGCCACCCGAACCCGTAGCTCGTGCGCGTTCCTGATGTGGGAGTACAGGCTCGCATCCTTCACGCCGAACCTGCGCGCGAGCTCCGAGACGGTCACGTTCTCCAATCCCACCTCGTCGGCCAGTTGCGCCGCCGCCTCGGCCAGCCGTTCGACGGTCACTCCGGCACGTGCCATGAGCCATCCCCTCTTCCTAGGAGCCCTAGGAAAAAACTTAATGGTTTGCTGTTTTATCATACGGGAGATAGCTTTCCGCCTATGAGAGCGATTTCCGAGGGCGAGATCCGTGCCTCTTTCGTCAACTGCACCAAGGGCGAGGTCAAACGCCTCGCCGTCCCCAGGGATCTCGACACCCGGCCCTGGGACGACCTGGACTTCCTCGGCTGGCGAGACGCCGCGTCCCCCGGCCGCGCCTACCTGGTCGCCGAGCACGGCGACCGGCTGGTCGGGGTGGCGCTGCGCAGGGGGACCCCGCACACCGGGCAAGCGCGGCGCAGCATGTGCTCGCTTTGTTTGACCACGCACACCGGCGACGGCGTGTCGCTGATGACCGCCCGCCGCACCGGGGGCAACGGCGACTCCGTGGGCGCCTACATCTGCACCGACCTGGCCTGCTCCCTCTATCTGCGCGGAAAGAAGGACGCCGGGCCCGGCGGGCGGATGCCCGAGTCGCTCACGCTCGAAGAGAAGATCGACAGGACCGCGGTCAACGTGACCGAGTTCCTCCAGAAGGTGACCCGATGATCGACATCCCCATGACGTCCGGCCTCGTGCGCGGCGCGCTGGAGCTGGAACGCACCGGCCACGGCCTGCTGCCCCACCGGCTGCCGGCTCGCGCCCGCGCCCAGTTCCCCGACGCCTACCTGGCCGCCGTGGAAGCACAGCCGTCGGGGGTACGGCTGGCCTTCCGCACCCGGGCCACCGCCGTCGAGCTGGACGTGTTGCCGGCCAAGGTCGTCCATCCCGGCCTCCCCGAGCCGGAGGACGGCATCTACGACCTGCTCGTCGACGGCCACCTGACCGGCCGGGCGACCGCCACCGTCACCGGGCGGCCCGTCCGGGAGAAGACGGCCCGCTTCACCGGCCTGCCCACTCCCGAGAAGACCGTCCGGTTCGCCGGCCTGCCCGATCGCGAGAAGGACGTGGAGATCTGGCTGCCGCTGCGCGAGATCACCGAGCTGGTCGCGCTACGCGCCGACGCCCCGCTCGTGGCCACCTCCGGCGGGGGCCGCCGGGTGTGGCTGCACCACGGCAGCTCCATCAGCCACGGCTCGGCCGCAGAAAGCCCCAGCACCACCTGGCCGGCGCTGGCCGCCGCCCGAGGCGGGGTGGAGCTGATCAACCTGGGCCTGGGCGGCAACGCCCTGCTCGACCCGTTCACCGCCCGCGCCATGCGCGAAACCCCCGCGGACCTGATCAGCGTCAAGATCGGCATCAATCTGGTCAACCACGACCTGATGCGCCTGCGCGCCTTCGGCCCGGCGGTGCACGGCTTCCTCGACACCATCCGCGAGGGCCACCCCGGCACGCCCCTGCTGGTCGTCTCGCCGATCCTGTGCCCCTTCCTCGAGGACACCCCCGGCCCCATCGCGCCGCTTCTCGACGGCGGGCGGCTGACGTTCCGCTCCGTGTCCACCCCGCAGGACGCCAAGGACGGACGCCTCACGCTCACCGTCATCCGCGACGAGCTGACCCGTGTCGTCGCGCGCAGGAACGACCCGAACCTGCACTATCTGGATGGCCGCACCCTGTACGGCGAAGCCGACTACGCCGAGCTGCCGCTGCCCGACGAGCTCCACCCGGACCCCGCCGGCCACCGGACGATCGGCGAGCGCTTCGCCGCCCAGGCCTTCGGGAGCCACGGCCCGTTCGCCGGCACCGGCGGTCAGGACGTGCCCGTGGAGCGTGATTGAGCCCCGGCGACCGAGGAGGCCCATGGCGCGGGCCCGATCACGGCGGGGCCAGCGGGGCGCGGACGGTCATCGGCGGGGCCGGCGGGGCGAGGTGCCGGGCGGTCGGCCACGGACCTACTGCCGCACCGGCCACGGGCTCACCAGGCGGACCCACGGGCGCCAGAAGGTTTTGTCGTCCAGCCGGAACTCCTGCTGTTCCGCGCGGTCCGGATATCCGTATTCCGTCTCCAGCCGGTCGGTGGCGCCGCGCACTCCGGCCTTGCACCGGTCGCCGGTATATACGGTCTTCACGATTACGAACGCCTTTGGGAACAATTCCGTGCTGAGTTCGTACAGGAAAACCTTCAACCGGGCCTTGCATCCGTCGCAGGGGCCGATATTGCCGACCAGAATCACGGTCACCGAATAGGGGTGGCTGTCCCAGGCCTGGAGTGACTGGTACGCCGCCACCTCCCCGCGGTCCGTTTCGGCCTGCCAGTCACGCTCCTGAGCCGGGCCCCACACCTGCGGGGGCAGCGGATCCAACCCGGAACGCAGCCGCTCGTACTCGCGGGCCCGCAGGTCGGACGCCGCCGCCTCCCGGCTGTTTCGCCAGGCCTGGTGCTGCTGGACGATCTGCGCCCGTGCCAGGGCCTTGTTCTGCTTCCATTCGGCCATCCAGCGCCAGGCCCGCTCCAGGCTGACCACCTCGGAGTCGGCCAGCGAGACGTTCGCCTCCTTGTCGGAGACGTAGTAGGGCCTGCGGGCGTTGCGGGCGTCGGACCTCGAGTCGGTGAGCGCGAAACGCAGGTCCTTGCCGGCCACCTCGTAACCGTCGTAGCCGCTGTACGGCTGGGTGTGGTGTACCGGCACGTGGTCGAACAGGATGAGAGCCTCGGAGAAAACCCCTTTCTTTTCCAGCGCGATTCTCTGCTCTATGCCGCGAAGGCTCTCCACGATCACCCGGTACTCGTTCAACGCGGGAATGAAGGGAATCATGTGGTACCCCCAGGGCGGTGATCGTCCGTGCGTGCTCGGCTTCACCATTTCCGGCGGGAACGCGACTGTCAAGCGATCGATAACGGCTTCAGGCTTTACTGACTTTCAATTCGCGGAGTTAGGCGACCTGAGGAGTGAACACGTCTCAGTTCGGGTCGCCCAGGTCCAGGCGGCCGGCCAGCCCGGCGTCGGTGAAGGCCGCCACCAGTTCGTCGCGGCCCTCGGTGAAGTGCGACCAGCTGTTGTAGTGGACGGGAACGACCCGGCGGGCGCCGAGGATCCCGGCGGCCTCGGCGGCCTGCGCGCTGTCGAGGACGATCGGCGCGCCGTCGAAGAGGACGGAGAAGCGGGGAGCCCCGGCGAAGAGGACGGCGGTGTCCACCGGGCCGAAGCGTTCGGCGATCTGCTTGACCAGGTCGATCGAGGCGTTGTCGCCGCTGACGTAGATCGTGGGCAGGCCCTGCCCGGTCAGGACGAATCCGACGACCTGGCCGGTGAGCGGTTCGACCTCCTCGCGTGCGCCGGGCCCGTGGATGGCGGGCACGCCCGTGACGGTGATCGTGCCGCCGCCGGGGCGGTCCAGCTCGATCGTCTCCCAGTCGGCCAGCCCCTTGGCCCCGTCGCCCAGGCGCCGCCCGCCCTCGGGCGTCGTGAGGGTGAGCGGGACGTCGGCGAGCAGTGCTCGGCCGGAGTCGTCGAGGTTGTCGGGGTGCTCGTCGTGGGAGAGCAGGACCACGTCGATGCGGCCGAGGTCGGCTGGTGCGGCGGAGGAGGGCGCCGTCTTGGTCAGCCGGCCGCCCGGTATCGGGTAGTCGCCGGGAGCGTCGAAGGTCGGGTCGGTCAGGAATCGCAGGCCGCCGTACTCGAAGAGGGCGGTCGGGCCGCCGAAGACGCGGACGGGGATCTGCTCAGCGGTCGTGCCGGTACCGGCCATTCAGACACCTCACGGATGAGAAGCGGTTTATCCATGAAGGACGGTAGCCGTGTCTCACGGACAAAGGCAAGCCGTACCATGAGAGTCATGAGCGAGCCCCCGATCGCCGAGTCTGTGCCGCAGCCCGCGCCGGGGGCGGAGGACCACCTCGCCCTCGACTTCGTCAACAGCGCCATCGCGGTGCCCGGAGGGCGGTTCATCGATTTCCTCGGCACCCCCGAAGCGACGAACCGGTGGCTCACCGAACGCGGCCTCGCTCCGGCCGACGCCGGGGTGCGGGAGATGTGCGCGGCGCAGCTGCGCTCGCTGCGCGAACACCTCAGGGTGCTGTTCGCCGCCCGTGTCGCCGGGCTGCCCGCCCCGCCCTCGGCTCTGTCCGCCGTCAACGACGCGCTGAGCAGGGCCCCCACGGCCGCCCTGCTGCGCTGGGACGACAGGAGCGGCCCCTACCGCGCGGCGCCGTGCCCCACCACCGAGATCCTCGACCACGTTCTCGCGACCCTCGCGGCCGGCGCGGCGGACCTTCTCACCGGCCCCGACGCCGACCGCCTCACCGCCTGCGGCTCCACCCCCTGCAACCGCTACCTGCTGCGCCACGGCCGCCGCCACTGGTGTTCCACCCGCTGTGGCGACCGCGCCCGCGCCGCCCGCGCCTACACCCGGCGTACCCGGTAGCGTCGCCGGCTCCGCGGCGGGTTCGGGGCGGGTTCGAGGCGGGGCTCAGGCCGCCGCCCTCCATCGGGTGGTCGCGTTCCGCTCGGCGAAGCGCCACCGCCCGTCACGGCGCTCGAAGCGGTCGAGGTAGCGGCCGCTGAGGGCGGGCCGCCGCGGGGTGCCGGACACCGTCTGATAGAGGGTCCAGTACGCGTGGGCGACAGCCGTGCCGGCCTCCTCGTCGACCTCGATCATGATGTTGGTGATCTCGTGAGTGGTCGTGGAACGGCCGTCCTCCCCGACGCGGATGATGTCGCGGGCGGCCGTCTCCATCTCCTCGCGGCCGCGTGCCGACGTTCCGTCAAGGGTGAAGACGGCGTCGGCGTACAGGTCGCCGAGCCCGGCGAAGTCGGCGTCGTCGTTCCGGTACGCGTAGGCCGAGATCAGGTTCTCGATCTCGCGCTCGCTCGACATCGCGGTCCGCCTTGTGGTGGGGCTGGACATGGCTGTCCTTTCTGGGAGGAAGGGCGTGAGGGCCCGCCTGGGGGCAGGCGCACAGTGCGCCGGTTCAGGGGTGGGGCGCCGCGGCCCGGTCGGTGGTCACCCGGCCATGGGGGTCACGCCGAGGGCGCCGCTGCCGGTGGCGTCTATGACCTGGCCGTTGATCCAGCGGGCGTCGTCGGAGGCGAGGAAGGCGACGATGTCGCCGATGTCGTCCGGCCGGCCGACCCGGCCCCGGACGCCCTGGGAGGCGGCCCACGCCTTGGCAGCCGGGTCGGCGAACCAGGAGTTCATGTCGGTGTCGGTGAAGCCCGGCGCGACGGCGTTGACGGTGATCTCGCGGTCGCCGAGCTCCCAGGCGAGGGTGAGGGTCAGGGTGTTGATCGCCCCCTTCGTCATGGTGTACATGGTGGCCATCGGGCTGGCGAGGTAGGCGCCGGCCGAGGAGAGGTTGATGATCCGGCCACCGTCACGCAGGCGGCGCAGGCCGTGCTGGATGAGGAACAGCGGCGCCTTGACGTTGACCGCGAACAGCCGGTCGAAGTCCTCTTCCACGACCTCGTTCACGCGGCCGTAGACGACCACTCCGGCGTTGTTGACCAGGATGTCCACCCCGTCCGCGTGCTTGTCGAACTCCGCCCACAGGGCCTCCGCCGCGTGGGGGGCCGCCAGATCCGCCCGCAGGAGGAACGCGGAGCCGCCCTCGGCCTCGATGGAGGCGACGGTGTCCTTGGCCGCCTGCTCGTTCGCGCCGTAGTGCACGGCCACCCGGGCTCCGTCCCGGGCCAGCCGCTGCGCGGTGTAGCGGCCGATACCCCGGCTGGCGCCCGTCACCAGTGCTGTCTTTCCGGCGAGTGCGGACATGTCCCCAACTCCTTTTCGCTTCTCTTCGTCTACGACAGCGGTTGCTGTCGCACGCTGCAACAGTGCTCGCTGTCGTATGCTTTGTCAAGGCGATGCGATCTGAGGGAGAGAACATGCGTACCTGGACCGCGGACGACCCGAAGGCGGGTCTCATGGAGCGCAAACGCAAGGTGATCCTCAAGGCCGCGCTCGACGCCTTCCTTGAGGACGGCTACGCCGGGAGCTCGGTGAACCGGATCGCCGAGAACGCCGGGGTGTCCATCAAGACGCTGTACCGGCACTTCGACAACAAGGACGACCTGTTCGTCGCGGTGATCCAAACCGCCTGCACGGCCAATCCGGGAGCCGAGGAGCCGCCCTGGCTGAACCTGCCCCCCCTGGAGGGCCTCACCCGGGCGGGCGGCGAGCACCTGGCCTTCGCCCTCTCCGCGGAACAGATCGCGCTCTACCGCGTCGTGACCCGGGAGGCCCAGCGCTTCCCCGAGCTCGGGAAGCGCTACCGGAGCGAGGTCGTGGGCGGCCAGATCGCCCAGCTCACCCGCTACTTCGAACGTTGGCCCGACAGCCTGCGCGCCAGGATCCGGGACCCCCTGCGGGCGGCCAGGGTCTTCAGCGCGCTGTTGCAGGCCGACCTCCTCGAGACCGCCCTGCTCGGCGGCCCGATCCCCGGTCCGGACGAGCTTCGAGCCCGCGCGCACGACGCGGCGGCCGGCCTGCTGGCCCTGATCGCGGCCGACCTCATCTGAGCGGGGCCGGGGACCGGCGCGGTGGCCGCCGCCCCGTTTCCGCTTTTGCGCTGGGAGTGAAGGGAGGGAGTCCATCAGGACCGGGCGGGCCAGGATGGGGGAATGCGGACACTTGTTCTGGGTGGTACGAGATTTTTGTCCAGGGAGATCGCGCGGCAGGCGCGCGATCGCGGGCACGAGGTGGTGTGCGCGGCGCGCGGGCTCGCGGGCGATCCGCCGCCGGATGTTGAGTTCGTCCGGGTCGACCGGAGCGAGGACGGCGGGCTGGCGCCGGTGAAGGGGCGGTTCGACCTCGTCGTCGACGTCGCCAGGCATCCGAGCCTGGTGCGGCGGGCCGTCACGGAGCTCGCGGGCCGCGCCGGTCACTGGACGTTCGTGTCGTCGTGCAGCGTTTACTCCGACTTCGGCGAGGCCAACCAGGTTATGCACGAGCCGCTGGCCGCCGACGCCGACGAGAGCGACCCGGAGAACTACGGGCCGGCCAAGGTGGCGTGCGAGCGGATCGTCGGTGACGAGGCGCTCCTGGTGCGCGCCGGGCTGATCGTGGGCCCGGAGGACCAATCCGACCGGTTCACCTACTGGGTCGACCGGCTGGCGCGCGGCGGGCCCGTGCTGGCTCCCGGGTCACCCGACGAGCTCGTGCAGCTCGTCGACGTGCGCGATCTGGCCGCCTGGACACTCGACGCGGCGCAGAAAGGGCTCGCCGGGCCCTACGACGCGACCTCCATGCCGTTCGGCAGGGGTGAGCTGCTGGCGGAGATCGCCGAGGGCCTAGGGGCGGAGCCCGAGCTGGTCTGGGCCGGTCAGGAGTTCCTCGTCGAGCAGAAGGTGGAGCCGTGGACGGGCCCGCGGTCGCTGCCGATGTGGCTGCCGTTGCCCGAGTACGCCGGCTTCATGGCCCGCGACACCTCCGCCACGCTGGCCGCCGGGCTGCGTGTCCGCCCGGTCGCCGACACGGCTCGCGACACGCTCGCCTGGCAGCGCGAGTCCGGCCACACGGTGAGCCGCTCCGGCCTCACGGCCGCCGAGGAAGCAGAGCTCCTTCGACTGCTCGGGTGAGAAGCGGCCCGGTACCGCGGCTCGTCGAGGTCGACTCGCGATGGATCGAGCCGGCGCCCACGTTCACCGACATGGGGCGCCGGTTCGCGCAGTTCCTGAAGGTCGAGCGCTCCGGGGCGCGGTACTCGTCCGAGACAAGGAAGCCGTCGTCGTGGCGCAGGCCGGCGGCCAGCGCGGCGGCCGGGTGTAGGGCATCGCCGCCGTCCACGCCGCCGTCCGCGCCTACGGGCACGGCATCGTCACAGGCGCATGACACGCCTATCCAGGCGGATATCTCGCGATTACCGTGTGTCCTGTGCGAACGCGGCGTACGGAGACCAGATGAGCGGGCGGTCACGGATCGGCCTCGCCGAGACGCTCGGGCAGCTGCGGGCGGAGCTGGCCGAGGCGCAGGCGAAGGGGGCGGACGAGCGCCTGCGGTTCGAGATAACCGAGGCCGAGGTGGAGCTGCAGGTGGCGGTCTCCCGCGAGGCCACCCCCGGCGGGAAGATCAAGTTCGAGGTCGTCGCGATCGGCGGTCTGGAGCTGGGCGCGGACGGGAAGATCGCGAGGGAGACGACCCACCGGATCACCCTGAAGCTCGCCGTCAAGGACGGTGAGACCGGCCGCCACGCGGAGGTGACGGACGAGGTTCCCCGCCGCTGGGGCGACTGATGGACCGGCGCTGCCTCGCCGACATCCGCGCGGGGACCGCCGAGGAGGCCGTACGCTCCGGCTCCGGCTACCGGATCGGGCCGCGCCTGATCCTGACCGCGCGGCACAACGTCGTGGCCGGCGACGTCGCACTTCCGAAGGTCGTGGTGTCGCTGGGACACCCGAGGGACCGGCCGCCCACCCGCCACGACGCCACCGTGCTGGACTGGCGCGCCCCGGGCGACGCCGACGTGGCGCTGCTGCGCGTCGAGGGCCCCGCCGCGCCCGCGAGCCCGGTCCGCTGGGGCCGGATGACCGGATCCGACCCGGTCGGCTACACCGGCTGGGGGTTCCCGCGGTTCGCCGGGTACGGCACGGACGAGCGGCACGTGGAACAGCTCTCCGGTGTGATCAATCCCGATTCGATCGGGGCGCGGGGCGGCTACCCCGTCGACCAGCGCGCCTTCCCCGACGGTCCCGGACATCCCTGGCGCGGGGTCTCGGGGGCCGCGGTGTTCGGCGCGTCCGCGGGGCTGCTCCTCGGCGTGGTCGTCTACGACGACACCGCCTTCGCGAACCGGCGCCTGCACATGATCCCGGTGACGGCGTTCTTCCACGACCCGGAGTTCGGTCGGCTGCTCCAGGCCGAGACCGGCCTGCGCCCGGCGCTCGAATCGGTCGAGCTGCACGGCCTGTTACGGGGCGAGCCGATCGAGCCCCGCGCCGGAACCCCCGGCTCGCTGCTCGCCGCCGACCGCGAGACGGTGCCGTTCCACGGCCGGGGGGAGCTGCTCGACGAGCTCGCCCGCTGGCGCGACGACGACCGGCCGTTCTCCCTCAAACTGATCACGGGGGAGGGCGGCCAGGGCAAGACCCGGCTCGCCGGGCAGCTGCTCAGGCGCACCCCCGTCCACTGGATCACCGGGTTTCTCGGCTCCTCCGACGACGACGCGGCACGGGCCCTGGCCCGCGGCAACCACCCGGCGCTCATCGTGGCCGACTACGCCGAGGCCAACGCGCACCGGGTGGCCGCGCTGCTGGCCGTGCTGCTCCAGGCCCCGCCCAGGCGCAACGTGCGGCTCCTGCTGCTGGCCCGCACGGACGGCGCCTGGTGGGACGGCCTGCGCGACCGGCTCGAACGCGAGGCGCCGAACGCGCTGACCCCCGCCGTACGGCTGACGCCGCTGGCAGGAGACAGCCAGGAGCGGCACGCCGAGTTCGACCGGGCGGCTGCCGCCTTCGCGGCCCACCTCGGCCGCCTCCCCGGCCTCCCCCCGGCCGACTGGCCCGCTCTGGCCGACCGGGTCCGCGACGCACCGCCCGACCTGGCCGCGCGGACGTTCGGCAACGCCCTCACCGTGCACATGGCGGCGATGAACGCCCTGCTGCGCGCGGGCGCGGGGGAGGAGCCCGCCGTCGACCCCGAGCACGAGCTGGCCCTCCACGAGCGCGCCTACCTGTACCGGCTCGCCGAGAGACGCAATCTGCTGCGGCCGGGCATCCTCTCGTCCCGTCTCGACGACGACGAACGCCGCGCCGAGTCGCTGCGCGCGCTGGACCGGGCCCTCGCCGGGGTCATCCTGATCGGCCAGTCCGGGTGCGACCCCGGCCGGGCGTCGTCCGTCGCAGCCCTGGCGAGCGAGCCGTACGCGGAGGAGGTGGCGCGCTGGCTGGCCGCCCTCTACCCGCCCTCCGAGCAGCATCGGAGCGAGGGCAAGGTGCTCGCCCCGGTCCAGCCCGACCGCCTGGCCGAACGGCTCCTCGGCCAGATCCTGGCCGAGGCGCGAGAGGAGCCGCTCACCCGGATCGCCGCCCTCGCCGAGGACGGCGAGAGCGCCGCGGACGTGCTGTACGTGCTCGCCCGTACGGCCGAGCGCCCCCTCTTCCGCGCGGCGACCGACGCCCGCATCGAGCGGTTGATCACGGACGTGCCGGCACCCTACGCCGAGGAGGCGCAGCTCGTCGCGCTCTACGTCGACCGGCCCGACCCGCTGCTCGACGGGCTGGCCGGGCTCGGGGAGAGGAACCCCTCCGAGCTCAAACGCCGGATCTGGGCGGTCGCCAACGTCTTCCCGGCAGGCGCGGTCAGCATGCTCTGGGGTGGTCTCTATCTCGCGCAGATTCAGAGCCACCTCTTCGGCGAGCTGGCCGGCAGGGACCCGGACACCTACCTCGTCGACCTGGCCCGCTCGCTCATCAACCACGGCTCCTGGCTCGGCAACACCGGCCAGTACGCGGAGGCGCTGGCCGTCAGCGAGCAGGCCGTGCGGCACTGCCGCGAGCTGGTGGCGCTGGACCGCTCCGCCCATCTCCACGACCTGGGCACGGCGCTCGTCAACCACGCCAGCCACCTGTCGAACAACGGCCGCAGGGCCGAGGCGCTCGCGCTCAGCGAGGAGGCCGTGGGGCTCCGCAGGGAACTGGCCGGCAGCGGACTGGGCGGCGACCTCCTCGACCTGACGTTCGCGCTGAGCAACCACACGGCCTACCTGGCGGAGGTCGGCCGTTTCACCGAGGCGCTTCCCCCCGCCGAGGAGGCCCTCGCGCTCCGCCGGGAGCTGGCCGCGACCGACCGCGACCGCTACCTGCCCGGCCTGGCCTCGCTGCTCAGCGACCACTCCCTCACCCTGACGGGCATCGGCCGTTTCGCCGAGGCACGCTCCGTCGGGCAGGAGGCCGTCGGGGTCTACCGCGAGCTGGTCGCCACCGACGAGGACGTCTTCCTGCCGGGCCTGGTCAGGGCGCTGAACCACCACGCCATCGCCCTCATGGGGGCCGACCGCTACGGCGAGGCCTTCCCCGACCTCGAAGAGGCCATCCGCCACTACCGGAACCTGGTCGAGCTCAACCGCTTCGTCTTCCTCGGCGAACTGGCCATGGCACTGAACAACCACGCCACCTGCCTGGCGGAGACAGGCCGCCTCGACGAGGCCCTCGCCGTCGGGCAGGAGGCCGTCCACCTCTACGACGAGCTGGCCGGGATCCACCGGGAGGCCTACCTGCACCACCTGGCCAAGACGTTGATGAACCAGGCCGACTCACTGGCGGCGGCCGGCCGGACGGAGGAGGCGGTGTCGGCCGGAGAGCGGGCCGTCGGCCATTTCCGCGAGATGACCGCGATCGACCGCGACGGGTTCCTCCCCGACCTGGCCGGCGCGCTGGGCAGGCAGGCCGGGCTCGAGGTCAAGGCCGGCCGTCTCCCGGAGGCGGCGGCCAGTGCCGAGGAGGCGATCCGCCTGTTCAGGGAACTGGTCGAGGTGGACCGCGACGCCTTCCTCGCCGACCTCGCCATCTCGCTCGCGTTCCACCACGACCATTCGGCCACCCCCGAGGAGAGACTCGCGATCAGCGAAGAGCTCGTCCCGCTCCGCCGGGCCCTGACCGACCGCGACCGTGATCGCCACCTTCCCGACCTGGCCGTCGCGCTCGGCAACCTCACGCTCGCCCTCGCCAGGGCCGGACGGTACGCCGAGGCCGTCTCCGAAGGCGAGGAGGAGATCCGGCTCTGGCGGGAGCTCGTGGACCGGGACCGGGAGGCCAACCTGCCCGACCTGGCCCTCTCCCTCGACAACCTCGCGCTCGGCTACTCGAAGACCGGCCGGCACGCCGAGGCCGTCGCCGCCGGTGAGCAGGCCGTGCGGCTCCGCCGCGAGCTGGCCGTACCGGCGGAACTGGCCGGTTCCCTGCGGAAACTCGCCACCCGCCTGATGGACGCGGGCCGCCCGGAGGAGGCCCTCGACCGGCTCCGCGAGCTGGCCGGACTCGACCGCGCCACCGGCCTGCCCCTCCTGGCCGACGCTCTGACCGACCACGCGACCCGTCTGGCCGACGCCGGCCGTCCCGCCGAGGCCCTGGTCACGAGCGAGGAGGCGGTGCGGCTCTCCCGCGAGCTGGCGCGGCCCTCCTACCTGGCCACCGCGCTGAACAACCACGCGAACCGGCTCTCCGACGTCGGCCGCTTCGCCGAGGCCGTCTCGGCCGGAGCGGAGGCCGTGCGGCTCCGGCGGGAGACGGCAGGGCTCGACCGGGTCACCTATCTGGCGGACCTGGCGAGCACGCTGAACAACCAGGCGGGTCACCTCGCGGCGGCGGAGCGCCCCGGCGACGTTCTCCCGGTCAGCGAGGAGGTCGTCGGCCGCTACCGGGAGCTGGCCGGGCTTGACCCCGGCACCTACCTTCTCGAGCTCGCCTCCTCGCTCAGCAACCACGCCAACTCGCTGGCCGAGGCGGGCCGCCTCCTCGAAGCCGTCACCGCGAGCGAGGAGGCCGTACGCCTGCGCCGCGGGAGCGCGGGCGGCGATCGCACCCGCCATCTTCGCGACCTGGCCATGTCCGTCAACGACCACGCCCTGCGACTGGCCGACACCGGCAGGACCGCCGAGGCGCTGTCCGCGGATCAGGAAGCCGTTGGGCTCTACCGCGAGCTGGCCGGACTCGACCGCGACACGGCCCTGCCTCTTTTGGCCGGTTCGCTGTTCAACCTCGCGATCCACCTGGCCGGGGCGGGCCGCCCGGACGAGGCCCTGCCCGCCGGCGAGGAGTCCGCGCGGCTCTACGAGGAGCTGATGGAGGCCGATCCCGGCACCCACGCCTCCGAGTACGCGCACAGCCTGGGGGCGTACGGCTCCGTGCTGCTCATGGCCGGGCGCCACCGGGAGGCGGTCATCCCGCTGGTGGCGGCGTTCGGCGTGGGCGGGCAGCTGCCCGGCGCCGACCAGGTGCTCCTCCCCGCCCTCGTCAACGATCTGACGCTGGCCTACCGGGGCGACCCCGAGGGGGTGGTCGCCGAGTACGAGCGGTTCACCGGCGAGGCGTTCCCCGACTGGATCAGATGACCGCGTGATCGCCTGAGGCGGCCCGCCGCGGCGCGACGCGGCCCGGCGCGTCCCGCCGGATCCGTGTCCCCTCAGTCGTGCAGGGAGCCGCCGCCGTCGATGGACCACGTCTGGCCGTTGATCCATTCGGCGTCGTCGGACAGCAGGAACGCGGCCGCGGCGGCCAGGTCGGACGGCCTGCCCAGGCGGGTGCTACGGGTGCCGGCCAGGACGGCGGCCTTGAACTCCTCGCTCATCTGCGCCAGGCCGGTTTCCGACAGCACCAGGCCGGGGGAGACGCCGTTGCAGCGGACGCCCTCCTTGCCCCAGCGGGAGGCGACGTGCCGGGTGAGGGCGTTGACACCCGCCTTGGACGCGGCGTAGGCGGGACGCAGCGGCTCGCCGACGAAGGCGGCGCTGGAGGAGGTGTTGACGATCGCGCCGCCGCCGGCGGCCAGCAGCAGCGGGATCGCGACGCGGCAGCTGTGGGCGTAGCCGATGAGGTTGACCTCGAAGGTGCGCCGCCAGACGGCCACGTCCATCTCCGACAGGTCCCCGTCGCGGCCGATCGTGCCGGGGGACAGGTCGGCGCCCACGTTGAACACGCCGTCCACGCCGCCGAACTCGGCGACCGCCCGCTCGAACAGCGCCCTGACCGACACCTCGTCGGACAGGTCGAACTCGGCGGCCGCCGCCGTGCCACCGGCGGCGGCGACGCGCTCGACGGTGGCCTTGGCACCGGCGACGTTGATGTCGCCGACCAGGACGCGCGCGCCCTCCCCGGCCAGCCGTTCGGCGGTGGCGGCGCCAATGCCGGTGGCGCCGCCGGCCACGACGATTCTCTTGTCCTTCAGTCCACGCATGAGAGATCCGTTCTCCTCGGTGCCGGCACGCCCGGCGCGTCGAGATGGCCGGTGGCGGGGTGGGCCGGGGCGGTCACCATCGGACCGGAACCCGCTCCAGGCCGCCGACCACGAGACCCTCGCGGCACTTGAGCCGCGCGGCCGGGACGGCCAGCTCCAGCGTGGGCAGCCGCTCCAGCAGCACGCCGAGCACGGTCTGCAGCTCGGTGCGGGCCAGCGCCTGCCCCAGGCAGGAGTGCGGGCCGACGCCGAAGGCCACGTGCGGGTTGGGCGAGCGGTCCAGCCGCATCTCGTCGGCGCCCTCGAACTGCCGCCGGTCCCGGTTGGCCGAGGCCATGCTGCACACGACCGTGGTCCCCGCCGGCAGCCTCTCCTCGGCCACCTCGACCTCCTCGCTGAGGTAGCGCGGCATGCCGAAGCCGGGATTGGCGTCGAAGCGCAGCACCTCCTCCACCGCCGAGCGCACCAGCGTGCGGTCGGCCAGCAGCGCCTCCCAGCGGGAACGGTCGGCCAGCAGCATCGACACCATCTTGCCGATCATGTTGGCGGTGGTCTCGTGCCCGGCCACCAGCAGGCCCTTGGCCGTCATCACCAGCAGCTGCTCGGTCAGCCGCCCGTCGAGCCCGTCCACCATCGAGGCCAGCTCGCTCAGCAGGTCGTCGCCCGGCCGGGCCCGCTTGGCCTCGACGTGTGCCACCAGGTAGGCGTCGAACTCGCCCTGGGCGGCGTCGATCTCCTCCTGGCCGAACCTGGTCATGCTGAGCATGGTGTCCGACCAGTACGCGAACCTGCCCCGGTCGGAGTCGGGCACCCCGAGCAGGTCGCAGATCGCCCACACCGGCAACGGGAAGCCGACCGCGCTCACCAGGTCGGCCGGCTCGCCCTGGGTGATCATCCGCTCGACCAGATGCTCGGCCATCGCCTGGATCCTGGGCCGCATCGCGGTGACCCGCTTGGCGGTGAACGCCTTGCCCACCAGCTGCCGCCACGCCCGGTGCGTGTCGCCCGTCATGCCGCCGCCGCTGTCACCGCGGCCGAACACGCCGCCCGACTCGTTGGCCGTCACCCGCGCCGCGCCCTCGGCGTCGAGCCGGCGGGTGAAACGCGGGTCCGACAGGACCTCCTTGACGTCCTGGTAGCGCGTCAGCAGCAGCGCGGTGTCACCACTGGCCAGCCGGATCGGCGCGACCGGGCAGCCCTCTCGCAACTCGGCCCACTCCTGGGGCGGCTCCAGCGCGCTGGGGTTGCGGAAGGGGTATTCGGGCGCCTCGGCGCCGGGCTCGCTCAAGATCACTCCCCTTAAAGACTGCGGTTAGCGTCATTCAAATCGCATGACTTATTTAAGTCAAGCGACTCAAATGGGTGTGCCCCCGGAGCGGGCGCGCCGAGCGCGGTGCGCGGCCGCCGCACGTCAGCGGGGTCGGGGGTCCTCTTCCGAACGTGTCCCCGGCATCTCCGACCCGGGAGAACCCGGTGATCACCGCGCGTCGGGGGCTCTCTTCCGAACGTGTCCCCGGCCGCCGCGTAGCGCGACGGGTCTTCCCGTCCCGCCGCGCTACGCGGCGGTCCGGATCGAGGTGCCGGTGGACCCCGGGGTGATCAAGACCCGGGAGCCCGCGGCGCCGGACATCTCCGGACGCGACATACGATTTCGCGTGTGACCAGCAGACCCGCCACGGCGCGGCCCCCCAGCGACCTCGCGCGGCCACGTCGTGGCGTGCCCGGCGTCACCGAGGTCCGCGGGGCCACCGTCGTGCGTGGCGAAACGGGCGGCCGGATCGATCAGGATTCGAGAAGCGCCGGTCACCGAGCCACGGCTAGCGTGTCCGTCATGGACATCACCGTTCACGCGAGACCCCTCCCGCACGGCGGCCCGCACGATGACCCGGACAATGGCCCGCACGATGGCCCTGACGCGTCCCGGGCTCACCGTCGCGACCGCCCGGTGGTCCTCCTCGCGCGGGCCCGCGCCCGGTCAGGACGAAATCCGGGCTGATCGGGTTGACGATTTCCCTTTGAGCCAGACGATCCCGACCAGACTCGCGGCCTCGGGACCGATGAGTGCCGAACCCCCGTTCCCGCGCCGAGGTCCTGGAGATCGACGCGCTGCCGCGGCGGCGGGTGACCGGCGGAGACCGCGAAGACGGTCCCGCGTAACAGATGGAGACACGATGAGCATGGTCCCGAGGACGGACGCGCAGTCGCCCGCGCCGCACGTCGCCGACAACCACGATCTGATCCGGGTGCACGGCGCGCGCGTGAACAACCTCAAGGACGTCAGCGTCGAGATCCCGAAACGCCGGCTGACGGTGTTCACCGGAGTCTCCGGCTCGGGCAAGAGCTCGCTGGTGTTCGGCACGATCGCCGCGGAGTCGCAGCGGCTGATCAACGAGACCTACAGCGCCTTCGTGCAGGGTTTCATGCCGACGCTGGCGCGGCCCGAGGTCGACGTACTCGAGGGGCTGACGACCGCGATCATCGTCGACCAGCAGCGGATGGGGGCCGACGTCCGCTCCACGGTCGGCACCGCCACCGACGCCAACGCGATGCTGCGCATCCTGTTCAGCCGGCTCGGGCAGCCGCACATCGGCTCGCCCAACGCGTTCTCCTTCAACGTCGCCTCGGTCCGGGCGACCGGTGCGATCACGGTCGAACGCGGTGATCGCAAGACCGTGAGGCAGAGCTTCACCCGCACCGGCGGCATGTGCACGCGCTGCGAGGGCCGGGGCGCGGTCTCCGACATCGATCTCACCCAGCTCTACGACGACTCCAAGTCGCTCGCCGAGGGCGCGTTCACCATCCCCGGCTGGAAGTCGGACAGCTTCTGGACCGTGCGGGTCTACGCGGAGTCGGGCCTCGTCGACCCGGACAAGCCAATCCGCAAGTACACCGAGAAGGAGCTCCACGACTTCCTCTACAAGGAGCCGGTCAAGGTGAAGGTCGACGGCGTCAACCTCACCTACGAGGGGCTGATCCCGAAGATCCAGAAGTCGTTCCTGTCCAAGGACCGGGAGGCGATGCAGCCGCACATCCGGGCGTTCGTGGACCGGGCGGTCACCTTCACCGCCTGCCCCGAGTGCGGCGGCACCCGCCTCAGCGAGGCGGCCCGGTCGTCGCGGATCGGCGGGATCAACATCGCCGACGCGTGCGCGATGCAGATCAGCGACCTGGCCGGATGGGTCCGCGGCCTCGACGAGCCGTCGGTGGCGCCGCTGCTCGCCACCCTGCGGCAGACCCTCGACTCGTTCGTGGAGATCGGGCTGGGCTACCTCTCGCTCGACCGGTCGTCGGGCACGCTGTCGGGCGGCGAGGCGCAGCGCGTCAAGATGATCCGCCACCTCGGCTCCTCGCTCACCGACACCACCTACGTCTTCGACGAGCCCACCGCGGGCCTGCACCCCCATGACATCCAGCGGATGAACAACCTGTTGCTGCGGCTGCGGGACAAGGGCAACACGGTGCTCGTCGTGGAGCACAAGCCGGAGACGATCGTGATCGCCGACCACGTCGTCGACCTCGGCCCCGGCGCCGGTACGGCGGGCGGCACCGTCTGCTTCGAGGGCACCGTCGAGGGGCTGCGGACCAGCGGCACCATCACCGGCCGCCACTTCGACGACCGGGCCGTCCTCAAGGAGACGGTGCGGACGCCCAAGGGCGCGCTGGAGATCCGCGGCGCGACGGCGCACAACCTGCGCGACGTCGACGTCGACATCCCGCTCGGGGTGCTCGTCGTGGTCACCGGCGTCGCCGGCTCCGGCAAGAGCTCGCTCGTGCACGGGTCGATCCCCGCCGGCGCGGGTGTGGTGTCGATCGACCAGGGCGCGATCCGCGGCTCGCGACGGAGCAACCCGGCGACGTACACCGGGCTGCTCGACCCGATCCGCAAGGCGTTCGCGAAGGCCAACGGCGTGAAGCCGGCGCTGTTCAGCGCCAACTCCGAGGGTGCCTGCCCCAACTGCAACGGCGCCGGCGTCATTTACACCGACCTGGCGATGATGGCCGGCGTCGCCACCACCTGCGACGAGTGCGAGGGGAAGCGGTTCCAGGCGTCGGTGCTGGACTACCACTTCGGCGGCCGTGACATCAGCGAGGTGCTCGCGATGTCGGTGACCGAGGCGGCGGAGTTCTTCGGCGCCGGTGAGGCGCGCACGCCGACCGCGCACGCCATCCTCGACCGGCTCGCCGACGTCGGGCTCGGCTACCTCAGCCTCGGCCAGCCGCTCACCACGCTGTCCGGCGGCGAGCGGCAGCGGCTCAAGCTGGCCACCCACATGGCCGACAAGGGCGGTGTCTACGTCCTCGACGAGCCGACCACCGGCCTGCACCTCGCCGACGTCGAGCAGCTGCTCGGCCTGCTCGACCGGCTCGTCGAGTCCGGCAAGTCGGTCATCGTCATCGAGCACCACCAGGCGGTCATGGCGCACGCCGACTGGATCGTCGACCTCGGCCCCGGCGCCGGTCACGACGGCGGCCGGATCGTCTTCGAGGGCACACCCGCCGACCTCGTCGCCGCCCGCTCCACCCTCACCGGCGAGCACCTCGCGGCCTACGTCGGCACCCGCGTGGAGGTGGCTCCCTAGGGCTCGGGCAGTGCCCGCGCCGGGTGCCGGGGTAGCGGCGGCGGCGCGGGCACTGTCCTGTAATAAATCTACAACGTAAAGGCGATGGCCGGCTTTCGCCCCAAATAAAAAACGGACTAAAGACTCATCTCCTACAAACAGGGCGAGTAGTTGCGGGTGGCCGGGTGAGGCGCGCGCACCTTTTGTTCGAAGGGTGGCCGCCCGGAGCCGGTTTTCCGGAACGGGACACTCCGGGCCGGCCGCGGGTCTCCGTCCTTTTGCCCGTACCCACCTCCGTGGAAACACCCGGGGGAGTGCGCCGGTCGGCCTGTTCGGGGACGGCGATCGCCCAGGTGGGGCCGGTCCGCCGGGTATCGCGGGCGGTCCGGTGCGCGGGAATTCAATCCCCCATTCCGGGCTTGTTGGGCATTTTATCGAAAACCTCAATAAAACAATTATATGCCCCCTTTCCGGATCTATGTGAAATCGCAAGTCATATGGCGACGAAATACTGCTTAGCAATTTTAATTTTCTTGACACGATAGAACGCCAATGACACGTTTGTTTGTGCTGCGCGCCGATCGAGATCAGCGCCGTGCATATTCTCAACCGCCGGACGGAGGGCGCGCGGCAGTCCCTGATCCTCTGCTCGACTCAGCTCGGAGGTGCGGTCATGCGTCACGCTTTTCGTAGGATCTCCACAACAGCCGGCATCGTGGGCGCGGTGCTGCTCGGGATGTCGCAGACCTCGGCGATCGCGGTTCCGGCGAGGTCGGCGCCTCCTCCCGTGCCCGCCCCCGTTCCCGGTCCCGCCCCTGCGAGCGGTGAGCCGGGCTCCAGGAACACGGGTTCCCCCGACAACAGCCGGGCGCCTTCCGCGGTGTGCTTCTTCCAGACCAGAGGCGACTACGTCCACATCTCCGGGTCCGCCTTCGAGGCGTCCGGGCACGGCTGGTGGATCAACGGCAACTGCAACGCCACGCTGGCGATCGTCACGGTGCAACTGCAGCAGTATTACGCCGACGGCATCTGGAGAAACGCCGGCACGGCGGGCAGCGCGACGGTGAGTTCCGGCGGCGGGGCCGGCAACCGTGCGACCGGCCGCGCGGGCTGTCTCAACGGCAGCCTGACGGGATGGCGTAGCGTCGTCGACGTGGACCTGATCGGTCTGGCCGACGACCCGGGCAAGCTCGTCACGCCGGGTCAGAACATCTACTGCAGGCGGTAACGCGGTAACGCGAGAGGGGCGACGTGAGTATCAGGCCTGACAGCACCATGCTCGCGGCTCTGTACGGCGAGTTGGTGCCGCACCCGTGGCGGGATCCTCTCGTCGCCTCCTCGGACGCCTACAGCCTGTTCGTCGCGAGGTCGTCCGCGATGGGATGGCTCACCGAGGCCGAGGAGAACGCCTCCGGCGGCCTCTGGGGGATGAACGACGCCGGGCAGGACCCGGTCTCGGGATCGCGACCGGCACGCGTCGCGTGGTTTCAGGTGTCGTTGACCACGCCGGTCCCGCAGGGGCGGCCGTTGCCGGTGCAGGGGTTCCTCTCGTGCGCGGGTGACGTCGTGGCCCGTATCGGCACCGCGCGCCTGCGGGCGGTCCGGGTCCTGCTGCCCGTGCAGGACCTCGGTGCGCCGCAGGGCGCGTCGTCGCGCGTGAGCGCCGTGATGACCCTGCTGCAGGACGCGGGCTGGTTCGCCGACGGCGATCCGGGCCTGAGAGCGCGGGCGCGGGTGACGTTGGACGGCGGGCAGGATCCGTCCATCCGCTCGGCGGCGCCCGAGATGCTCCGGTGGATGCGGCAGTTCGATCAGGACGTCTTCTCGTGCGAGTCGGTCTCGGTGACGGACGACGGCGACGATGATGGCGTGGTCCTGGAGCCCGCCGTCGTCGACGAGGTGTGGCTCGGGCCCGCCCGGCACCGGGCCACCTTCCACGGCGTCCTGGTCGAGTGGTCGCTGGACGCCCTGGGGTGGCTGGCGGCCTTCCTCGCCGAGGCGGGTTTCCGGCACGGAGTCGGCACCCCGTTGATGCTCACGGCCCGCCGCTCCGAGGGGCCGGAGTCGCGCGCCGGCTGAGCCCGGCGGCACGCGCCTCGAGGGAGCGCGGCCCCGTACGATAGCCGGCCGGTTATCGTACGGCGCCGGTGGCGGCGTGCAGGCGCATCCGCAACCGGACTCGGGACCGGCCGCCGCTCTGGCAGATGGTGAACTCGTCGCAGAGCCGGCCCATCAGCCACAGCCCGAACCCGCGGACCGCGCCCGGGGTGGGCCTGTGGCGGTCGGCCTGCTCGGGGGTCAGGCGTCCGGCGTCGTCGACGACGTCGACGACGAGGTCCGCCTCGTCGTGCCAGACGCTCACGGTGCCGGCCGCGTCGCCGTGTTCCAGCACGTTTATGACGGCCTCGTTGGCCGCCAGCAGCAGGTCGTCACGCCGCGTTCCGGCCAGCCCCACCTGGCTCATGTAGTGGTGCAGAT
This sequence comes from Streptosporangium sp. G11, assembly GCF_051192615.1. Taxonomy (NCBI): domain Bacteria; kingdom Bacillati; phylum Actinomycetota; class Actinomycetes; order Streptosporangiales; family Streptosporangiaceae; genus Streptosporangium; species Streptosporangium sp. G11. The sequence goes on along the minus strand of NZ_JBPJUQ010000025.1, from coordinate 61,291 downwards.
GCCTGCGGATGCCGATCAGGTCGGTGCTGATCGGCCAGTGGCCGCGCTGACCGGTGTGCATACCTGTCCCCTTACGTGAGTGCCGTCTGTGGCTTTCACCGGGGGCGTTACCGACGTGTCGGCCAGAACCAGAACGGTCGCTGTGAACCTTGTGTAGGGTCACTACCCGCCCTGACCTGCTCAATCGTCCATCCGGGGTGGGAGCGCTCCCGCCCCAGGTGAGGCCGCCGGGATCGCCCGCCCGTACCGGAAAAGGAGGGGCGGGCGGGATCAGCGGAGGCTCAGCCGCAGGGTGATGATCTGGAAGGCGCGCAGCGACAGCCGCACGCCGCGGCCGTCCGCGCGGGCGAGCCGGGCCTCGGGCCGTTCCAGCAGGTCGGCCGTGTGGGCGTCGGCCAGGTCGACGGCGCTGGTCAGCGTCGCCGTCGCGGCGCCTCCCCGGGACTCGTAGAGCCGTACCACCAGGTCACCGGAGCGGTCGTCGGCGAGCTTGACCGCCTCCACGACCACGGACGGGTTGTCGACGGCGAGCAGGGGCCCGGCGCCGGCGCGGCCCGGCCGTCCGCGCAGCGGCAGGTTGAGCGCGTAGCCGCCGGCGATGGCCGCGCCGACGTCGGCGCCCGCCTCCAGCGCGTACGTGAACGCGTGCCGGCCCCGGTCGGCGTGCGGATCGGGGCTGTGCGGCGCCCGCAGCAGGCTGAGGCGCAGCGTCGTGGTCGTGCCGCCGTCCTCGCGGGTGTGCCGGCGCAGGTCGTGGCCGTAGGTGGAGTCGTTCAGCACGGCCGCGCCGAAGCCGTGCTCGCCGACGTGCACCCAGCGGTGGTTCCACACCTCGAAGCGCGCGGCGTCCCAGCTGGTGTTCTCGTGCGTGGGCCGCCGTACGTGCCCGAACTGGATCTCCGCGCTCTCGTGCTCGGCGTGTACGTCCAGCGGCCAGGCCGCCTTGAGGATCGCGTCGCGTTCCTGCCAGTCGATGTCGCCGCGTACCACCAGCCGGCGGCTTCCCGCCGTCAGTTCGAGGTCCTGCACGATCCGCGAGTCGTTGACGGCCCGTACGACGCGCACCGAGCACAGCAGCGGGCCCTGTTCCGTGATCGTCACCGAGACGGCGCCGGTCAGGTCGCGCACGGTGTTGCGGTAGTGGTGGTCGACGTTCCACGCGCTCCACAGGTTGGGGTCGTCGTGGTGCAGCTGCAGCAGATTGCCCGGCTGGTCCGGGGCGAGGGTCTCGCGTCCGGCGGTGAGGTCGAACACCGACCGCACGAGGCCGTCGCCGTCGATCCGGACCCGCAGCAGGCCGTTGTCCAGGACGAGGTCGTCGCCGTCCGCGGTGGCGGTGACGGTGGCGGGGATCTCGTTCGCGAGCGCGCCGCCGCCGAGCGCGGGGGCGGACACCGCGACCGCGTGCCTTCCGCCGGTCAGTGCCTGGGCCCCTCGCGGGGCGGGCGTGCCGGCGGGCAGGACCACGACCTCCCGCCGCGCCGACGGGCCCGCGTTGAACACGGCGTAGGCGTACCGGCCGGCAGGATCACCGTCGCTGTCGCTGTCGCTGTCGCTGTCGCTGTCGCTGTCGCTGTCGCCGTCGGCCACGAGGGCGGCCAGGGCGACGTCGATGATCCGCTCCAGGTCGCGGTGGATTCGCCGGTAGGTCTCCTCCGCCTGCCGGTGCACCCAGCCGATGGAGGTGCCCGGCAGGATGTCGTGGAACTGGTGCAGCAGCACCTGCCGCCACACCGCCTCCAGCTCCTCGTACGGGTAGGGGGCGCCGGTGCGCACGGTGGCGGTCGCGGCCCACAGCTCGGCCTCCCGCAGCAGATGCTCGGCACGGCGGTTGCCGCGTTTGGTGCGGGCCTGGCTGGTGTAGGTGCCGCGGTGGGTCTCCAGGTACAGCTCACCGCGCCACACGGGGCGTCGCGGGTATTCCGCGCGGGCCGCGTCGAAGAACTCCGCCGGGCGCGTGATCTCCACCTTCGGGGACCCTTCGAGGTCGCGCAGCCGGCGGGCCTTCTCCATCATCTCCCGGGTGGGGCCGCCCCCGCCGTCGCCGTGGCCGAACGGCGCGAGCGAGCGGCTGGCCGCGCCCTTGTCGGCGAAGTTGCGCTCGGCGTGGGCGAGTTCGCGCCCGGTCAGCTCCGCGTTGTAGGTGTCGACGGGAGGGAAGTGGGTGAGGATCCGGGTGCCGTCGACGCCCTCCCAGTCGAAGGTGTGGTGGGGCAGGCGGTTGGTCTCGTTCCACGAGAGCTTCTGGGTCAGAAACCAGCGCGCCCCGGCCAGCCGGGCGAGCTGGGGGTAGGCGGCGGTGTAGCCGAAGGAGTCGGGCAGCCACACCCCGTCCTGCTCGACGCCGAACTCCGCCGCGAAGAAGCGCCGCCCGTACACGAGCTGGCGGGCCAGTGCCTCGCCGCCGGGCAGGTTGCCGTCGGCCTCCACCCACATCCCGCCGACCGGGACGAACGTGCCCTGGCCGACGGCCTTCCTGATCCGTTCGAAGATCTCCGGCCGGTGCTCCTTCATCCAGGCGTACTGCTGCGCCGACGAGCACGCGAAGACCAGCTCGGGGTACTCCTCGGCGAGGGCGGTGACGTTGGTGAAGGTCCTGGCGCACTTGCGGACGGTCTCGCGCAGCGGCCACAGCCACGCGGAGTCGATGTGGGCGTGGCCGACGGCCATGACGGTGTGCGCGGAGGCGTGGGCGGGCCTGGCCAGCACGCCGGCGAGGCGCTCGCGTCCGGCCGCGGCCGTGGCGGCGACGTTCCAGGGGTCGACGGCGTCCACGGCGCGCTCCAGGGCGCGCAGGATGTCGTGGCGGCGCGGCGAGCCGGTCGGCAGTTCCCGCATCAGCTCCTCCAGCACCTCCATGTCCAGCAGGAGGTGCCACACGTCCTCCTCGCGCACGGCGATGTCGGCCGCCCTGAGCCGGTAGAGGGTGCCGGTACCGGCGCTCTCCTTCGTCCCGTAGTGGGTGCCGACTCCGTGGCTGCCGCTGATCGGCGGGTTGGCCGCCAGCTCGATCAGCAGGTCCACCCGTTCGCCGCCGGTCGCCTCCAGGGCCAGCGGTACGGAACGGTTGCGGGGGTGCAGGCCCTGGACGGGCGTGCCGGAGGCGTCGTGCACCAGGCCCTCGGCCTGGCCGCCCGGTCCTTTGGCGAGGTCGAAGTCCAGGTCGAAGACCGCCTCCACCCGGCGGCCGGCCCAGCCCGCGGGGATCTCGGCGCGGGCACGCAGCCACGTGGTCGCCCACGGAGCGCCCCAGCCCTCGCCGACGGCGAAGGGGGAGTAGTCGGCGGCCAGCGCCTGGGCGACGGGGACGGGCTCGCCCGGGACCCGCCAGGCGGACAGGCTCAGGGGCAGCGGTGAGCCGTACAGGGCGGGGCGCAGGCGCCCGGCCACGAAGGTGGAGACACGGTCTTCGGTGATCCGCCGATCGTCATGCATCGTGCGGGTATTCCCCGCGGGCGGGTGCGGTAAGCGGCACAGTGTGGTGTCCGCCGCGGGGTGAGGGGGTGGCCTTCCTTGTCGGTGTGCGCCGGGGTGGTGCCGTGCGGGGCTCGGGCGGTCCCGCGGAAGGGTCAGCGGTCGCCGTCGTCGGTGGGGGGCGTGGTGGTGTCGTCAGCGGTGGTGGTGGTGGTGGTGGTGGTCGTCGTCGTCGTTGTGGTGGTGTCGTCGTCCGGGAGGGCGGCGAGGCCGCAGGCGTCCATGAGCGTCTGCCGCGCCGCGAAGGAGCGCTTGTCGTCGACGCGCGCCGCGTAGCCGTCGAGGCTGAACGGGTTGTCCGGGCCGAACGGGGGGTGGACGGCCACGTGGGCGACCCGGTCGTAGAGCGGTTGGAGCTCACCCCGGAAGTAGGCGCCGACCAGTTCGGCCTCGGTCACCCCCGCGTACTCCATGAGCGCGGTGATCGCCTGCTGCTGCTGACCGTACTGGTCCTTGTTCCGGACGATCTCCCCGCCCTTCATGAGCAGCTGGGTGAAGTGCTCGGTGAGGCCTTCGTTGAACCAGAAGCCGAAGACCTCCAGCACCGCCGGGTGGGAGAGCTTGTGGACCGTCTCGTGGTACTCGGTGCCGGCGCCGGTGCGGTCCTCCCGGATGTAGATGTGGCCGTCGATCTGGACGCCGTTCGTGGTCTTCGCCTCGGCGAACGTGTCGTTCGCGCGCGCGGTCTCGACCTCCTCCTGGTTCTCCGGCAGCCTGCCGAGCGCGAGGAGCACGCCCAGCTGGTCCTCGGTGACGTAGTGGACGTGCTCGTCTCGGAGCCAGTCGGCCTGCTGGGGCAGTTCCACGTAGCTCCTGAATTCGGCGTTGCCGACGAAGAAGGCCACGATCTGCTCCGCGGTCAACCGTGCCGCCCGCCCCCTCCCGGACTCCGGCACGGCCTGCTGCAGTGCCTCGACGATCTGCGGCGGCGCCTCGACGGCCTGCAGCGGGTTCTCGCCGGGCGTGTCCGCCTTCTCCTCGGGCGTGTCCGAGTCCTGCGGCGTGAGCAGGCTGCTGATGATCGTGTCGGGAACGACCACCAGTTCCTGTCCGCCCACCTCGATGACCAGGCTGAGCGGGGAGCGCTGGTCGGGTTCCAGCCTCCGGTCCACGAGCCCGACCTTCCGATAGGTTCCCGGAGGGACGGCGACGGGCTTCGCGTACCTGACCCTGCGCTGGTCCACCGCGATCTTGGGGATCGCGAGCAGCTGGAAGGGGAGCGTCACCTCCGTCAGCTCCCGGAGTGGTTTGAGCATCTCCGTCCAGAACTCCACGAGCTGCGTGTCGTACCCCTTGTCGATCTCGTCTATCGCCTTCACCGTCTCCTGGTACGTCTCCTCGACGAGGGCGTTCCGGCTGACGAGGTACTCGCCCTCGATCGTCCCGCTGCAGGCGACCATCGGTGTGCCCTTGGCGTCGCGGACGGACACCGGCCGGCCGATCGTGTACCAGTAGGAGGTGGAGAATTTCAGCGGAGTCTCCTCGGCCTCGCCGAGGCCGCCGTCCTCCCTCCGGCGGTAGAGGGGGGTGCTGGTGTCGGCTGAGGTCTGGAACCTCGGGTGCAGCACCAGATTGACCTTCGAGGCGGGAACGCCGAGAAGCGCTCCGAAGTCGAAGGCCGTCGAGAGGTCGAACGAGAAGTCGGGGTCCGGCAGGAGACCCCGTTTGCTCATGGTCAGCTCGCCGGCCTCCCCGGTGTCCTGCGGGCTCCCGGGCACGGACGTCTCCGGCGGGGTTTCCCGCCGGGGCGTCCAGGTCTCCCCCCGGCTGAGCGCGTCCAGCTGCTTCAGAATCGCATCCATGTCCGAGTCGTCCGAATTATCTTGTTCATTCGGGTTGGTCGTCTCGGTCGTCGTCTCGTCATCGTCGATCCCGAAGTCCCGCAGCGTGGCCATCTGGCGCTGCAGCCCGGCCCAGAGGTCCTCGCCGTCGGTGCCCTCGGCGCCGCCCTCGTCCCCGGAGGAGTTCGGGGACGAGTCGCCGGAGGACACGCCGGGGTGGGTGGCGCGGGTGGACTTGCGCCGTGACGATTTTCTCTTCGGGCTTCCGCTGCTCATCGTGCCTCTTCCTGGGGGGTCGGCCTCGTCATGCTCTCGACGGCCAGGGCGGCCGGGCGGAAGGTGGCCGCCTTCCGCCCGGGGCCTCGGCGCGGGGCGGTCATCGGACGGCGGCCTGGTACATGAGCACCAGGGTGACGTTGCTCAGGGCGCCGCGGTCGCCTTCGACGGTGAAGGCCCAGCTGGACGGGCCGGTGCCGTTGAGGCTCAGGCCGGGGGTGGTCAGCGGGACGCCGTCGGCGAGCGGGAGGCGCCGCCCGGTCTCCAGCACCAGCCGTGCCGTGCCCTCGCCGGCGTACTCGTACCTCGGGTACAGGCCGGTGATCCGCCGGCTGCTCATCCCGGGGAACCGGTCGGGGGAGAGCGGCAGCACCAGGCGGTCGCCGCCGTCGAGGAACGCCGCCCACTCCTTCGGGAAGTCGCGGGCCACGTCGACCAGGTGGGCCGCCGGGTAGGGGCGCAGCATGCCCTTGACCGACTCGGTGAACACGTCGCCGCCGTGCTCGGCGGTGTAGCGCACGGTGAGCACCACGTCGGTCAGGGCGCCGGCCGCGGCGACGCCCCGCGGCCCGCCGCCGAGCTCCAGCCGCCAGGTGGACACCGCGCCGGTGCCCTCGAACGGCAGGTAACGCTCGTCGTCGTAGCGCAGCTCGAACAGGCCGTTGTTCTCCAGCGGGTACTCGACCTGCGACAGCGCGATCCGCTGGCTGGGGCGCCAGTCGCCGCGCAGGGTGGCGGGGGCGTCGCCCTGCGGGTCGAGCAGGTACTTGACCGCCTTCGGGTCGGCCTCCAGCACGGTCTTGCTGCCCAGCTGGGTCAGCGTCGCGTTCAGCCCGAGCTGCTCGCCCGCGGCGTCGGCGAAGGTGACCGACACGGTGCGGATCTGGCGCAGGAAGTGGCCGGGGAAGTCCCGGCCGAACAGGTCCTCGCCCAGGGTGAACTCGCACCGGCCGCCCGAGCGCAGCCGCAGCAGCGCCACCGGGTCCAGTTCCAGCAGGGACACCTTCTTCGTGATCTCCAGGCCGCGGGCGTTGCCGGTGGCGTAGGCCTGGCCGAGCCGCTCCAGGTCCATGCCGAGGCTCTCGGCCGCCTGCAGGCCGCCGCGCCGGCTGTCCCAGTACGCCGGCCGGATCAGCTCGGGCTCGCCGTCGCGCGTGCCGCGCTCGAACCGGTACGCCGCCTCGGCCGCCCGGGCCGCGTCGTAGGCCAGCTCGTAGGCCTGCAGGCACAGGCCCGACAGCCGCGCCGACAGCCAGCCGTACAGCTCGGCGCCGGTGAACTTGTCCCGCATGAACGCCGCCGTCGAGGCGTTGTGCGCGATCTCCTGCTCCAGGATCCTCAGCTCCTGCCGGGCGGACTCCAGCCGGTGCTGCGCGGCGGTGATCTGGTACCCGATCTGGAGCACGTCGCTGCCGGCGATGGCCAGCTGCAGCCTCCAGTCCTCGACGGAGCGCTCGTGCTGGGCGCGCACGCCCAGCGCCTCGCCGATCATGCTGACGCCCTCGGCGGAGGACTCCAGCACCTCGCCGGCCTTGTCCAGGCCCCGGCCGACCTGCTCGCCGCCCCACTCGGTGCCCAGGATGAACGGACCGGCCTTGACCTGCGGCGCAGGGTAGGCGAACGCCGCACCGGTCTTGAGGATGGCGGCGACGACGTGCAGGGACGCGCCGGTGGACATCATCGCGAGCTGGCCGTGCTCCAGCGGCGACAGCCCGGCCTCGATGAGGTCGCCGTAGTGGTCGGAGCGCCCCTGCGCCGACGACAGGCTCTCCCGCAGCTCGGCCAGGTCCTCCTCGGCGATCCGTACCTGCGCCTGCCGGACGGCGAGCGTCAGGCCGAGGATCGTCCCCTCCTGCTTGACCTGCAGCAGGCTCAGCTCCTCGGCGTCGCGCCGCTCCAGCACGCCCAGCAGGTCGGCGCCGAACTGACGGACCCGGTCGACCAGTTCCTGGGCCCGGCGGAAGGCCACCGAGAACCGCTGCGGGGGTACGGCCGCGGCCGTCGCGGCCGCGGCGGCCTCGCCGAGCGGGGTGCCCGCGGCGGCGGCGCGCACCAGCCGCATCGGGTCCAGCGGCGGCTCGAACAGCGGCAGCGGCTGGCTGACGCCCAGGATGTTCAGCGACTCGCGGATCTTGCGCAGCCGGTCGGCGACCCGCTCCCAGTACTCGTCGAACACCCTGTTGCCGGGGATGTGGAAGTAGGAGCCGGCCACGCCCGCGTGCACCTCGCCCGCCTGCTCCAGCAGGGAGCCGCCGCCGGTCAGGTAGCCGAGCAGGTCGAGGTCGCCCTCCTCCCCCTCCAGCTCGGTGAAGGTCCGCGTCGCCGGTGGCAGCTCGGTGCCCAGCCGCTCCGGGGCGTCGCCGAGCAGGTCGAAGGCGAGGATGTACAGCATCCGCGCCTCGTCGACGCTTTCCGGCGTGTACTGCCGGAACAGCATGTCGCCCCAGTCGAGCAGGTTGTCGATGTAGCCCATCACCACGGCGCGGCGGTAGGCGACCGGGCGCAGCCGGGCGATGGCGTGCGGGTCGAACGGGTCGTCACGGTAGGCCCGCAGCAGGTCGGCCCGGCCGCCCAGGGCGCGAAGCTGTTTTTCCAGATCGGCGAGGACGGCGGTGCGCTCACCCAGCGCGGCCACGGCGGCGGCCTGCCCGGGGGTCAGGTCCGCGGTGGCGGCCAGCGCGGTGACGGCGGCGGCGATGGCCCGGTGGGTGTCGTCGGCGGTGACGGTGAGCAGGTCGCTCTCGCGGGGCCGGCCGTCGCCGGCCTCGGCGGCGGCCAGCCGGCGCAGCGCGGCCAGCACGTCCGGCAGCCCGGCCTCCTCGAGCGTGGTGACGGTGAGGCCGACCTCGCGCAGCACCTCCAGGTCGCGCGCGCAGCCGTCGGTGAGCGCCCGCAGGTCGGCGCCGAGGAACGGCAGGAACCGCCAGTGCCCGTGCGGGTTCGTCGGGTCGAAGACGTACTCGTACCACCGCTTGGCGTCCTCGAAGCGCTGCGCCTCGTTGAGCGCCTGCGCGATGAGCAGCGGCGCGTGGAAGAAGATCTCCCAGTAGTAGATGCCGTTGGCGCTCTGGAAGTCCAGGTGCGCGCCGGTGGGCAGCCGCCCCTCGTCGACCGCGTCCTTTTGGACCCGGACCGCCGTGGTGGCCTCGGGGTCGGTGGTGACCGCCACCTCGTCGGTCTCCTGGGTGGCGGTGTCCAGCAGCGCGGCCACCCCGCCCGACAGCAGCCGCTGGTTGAGCACGGCCGCGGTGCCCGTGGTCAGCCGGATGATCTCGAAGGGCAGGGCGGTGCGCTCGTACGGGCGGGGCACGGCCGCGGTCCTGGTGCGGCGCGCGTAGGAGCCGCCGGCGAACAGGAACAGGCCCTCGTCGGAGTCCATCGCGGCGTCGAACGGGGTGGGGGCCTCGCGGGGCAGCCCGCCCCAGGAGCCGGCGACCGGCAGGTACTCACCGGCCTCGTCGGGCCCGCGGCCGGTCTCGCCGCGGGCGTAGACGGCGCCGGAGAACAGGTAGACCCGGCCGCCGCGGGTGAAGGCGGTGTTGATCTCCCTGGTCAGCGGCTTGGGGTAGCCCTCGTCGACGAGGCGGCCGGGCAGGCCGTCACCGCCCAGGGTGTAGCGGACGTATTCGGTGCCGCTGGTCAGGTAGAGCTCGTCGTCGCCGACGTAGGCCGCGCCCACCTTCCCGGTCGAGGCCAGCCGGGTGGTGGCGCTGATCTTGTGCTGGGTGGTGGTCCCGTTGGCGACGATCTTGCGGTAGGAGCCGCTGCCGGTGCCGCCGACGGTGCCGTTGTCGCCGTTGTCGAAGAAGTAGGTGACGTCGTCGCGCCACGCCGCGGCGTTGACCCGGGTCTGCGGCAGGCCCATCCGGTTGCCGTCGAGGGGGAGCGGGTACCTGTTCTGCCCCTCCAGCTCGTCGAGGACGAACCGGCTCCGGCGCTGCCCGCCGTGTCCCCTCCCGTTCCCGTTGGAGTCGGCCCTCCAGACGAAGCGGGCGTAGGAGCCTGCGGCGAAGGCGAAGGCGAAGCGGTCGTTGACCAGCACCGCGTCCAGCGGCCTGAAGGTGCCCGGCAGATCCTTGAAGATCCACAGGTCCTCCAGCCGGTGGTCGGCCGGGGGCTCCGGAGGGTTCCGGGCCGCCGCGGCGGCGATGTCCTCGGACGTCGTGTAGCGCCCCAGGCCGTGGGAGAGGAAGTACTCGACGCCGTCGGGGGTGGTGAAGGCGACGTCCACCTTCGACCACGGCGGGAGGTCCTCCCTGCTGGTCCTGATGTTCTTCGGGTAGCCCTCGTCGATGACCTGGAACGGGACGCCGGTGAAGCGGACGTAGCGCTGGCCGGAGAAGACGAACGTGTATTGGCCGCGGGTGAGCACCGTGTCGACCTTGTCGGCCTTGGGCAGGACCGTGGGGACCAGGCCCCACCGGGAGGCGGTGGTCAGCCGCCCGCTCAGCGCACCCGCGGGCGTCCCGGCCGCGGCCCCGTCCGGGACCTTCCCCGGCACCGACTCCGCGTACTGGCCGGCGGTGTTGTCGAAGAAGTAGCGGGCGCCGCCGGGCAGCTCGACCGCGGCGTCCACCTGTCCCCACGCCGGCAGCCCGTCGTCGTTGCCCTCCAGCGGCAGCAGGCCCGCCGAGTCGTCCGGGCCCGGGTCGGTCGGGCGGCACAGGAAGCTGCCGCCCTTGACGTCCACGCTGAACCAGGAACCGGACTCGGCCGCGACCGGGGTGTCGAACCGGACGACGTCGGCCGGCCTCACCGGGTCGACGAAGACCTCGGCGACCCGCTCGGCCGCCGCGGCGAGGACCTGGGCGACCTTGTCGTCGGTCTCGCCGGCCACCCACGCCCCGGCCAGCACCTTCAGGACGGAGCCGTGGAAGATGCCGAAGGGCAGCTCGGAGATGCCGGGGACGTCGGCCAGGGCCCGCTCGGTGAGGTCCTCGGCGACGAGTTCGGGGCCGAGCGAGAACATCAGGCCGACGCGTCGCACGGTCGGTTCCTGCGGCGTGCCGTCCTCGGCCGGCGGGTTCGGGGTGGTCACCGTGTAGGCGCAGGCGACCACGATGGAGGTGCGGTCCTGGCCGGCGGCCACCGGCTGGATGAACAGGGTGATGCCGTCGATCGTGCCGCTGCGCGGGACGCCCACGCCGAGCGTCTGCGCCGTCACCCACTCCTTGTTCAGGTTCTCGAACGAGTAGAAGATCTTGATCTGCCGGGTCGGCGGCTTGCCGCTGACCTGCTGCCCGTCGCCCTTGGACTCGGCCACCACGGTGGTCGTCGCCCCGTCGTCGGCGACCGGTTCCACGGCCGCCCAGAACACGAACATCCGGCCGAAGGCGTGCACCGGGTGCACCTCGTCGGCGTCGATCTGCAGGTTGACCTTCTGCCACGGCTCCCAGGACGCCGACAGCCGGTCTCGGCTGGTGAACTCCGCCCGGCGGTGGTAGTAGCGCCGCGGGTCGGTCTTGGTGCGCCCGAACAGCGCCAGCCGGTAGGGGCCGCCGGTCGTGCGGTCCTTGGTGTAGACGTACCCGCCGGCGATGGTGAGCCGGGAGACCTCGGTGTACTCGTCGAGGTAGCGCTTGTAGGCCTGCTCCACCGCCGCGGGTGTGATCTCGTTCTGCAGCAGGTCGCCCTCCAGCGCGCGGAAGGCGGGGGTGCGGTCGGCGCGCAGCTCCGGCCGGATGTAGTTCTCCGGGTAGAGGAAGACCTTGCGGTTGGCCTCCCACAGCCGGTAGCCGCGCATCCACCGCCACCACTCGCGGATCCGGCGGCGGGCGTCCTGGGCGGACTCGACGACCCCGGCCGGCCCGCCGGGCCCGTCCGGCGCGGCGCCGTCCGACGCGGGCCCGCCGGGCCCGGCGATCGCGAGGACCCCCGTGGCCGCGGGGGGCTCCAGGCCGAGCAGGTAGCGGTGCACGTAGAGCTGGACGGCGGCGATGGCCTCCCGGACCCGGGAGGTGTTGCCGCGGGGGCCCATCTCGACGTCGATCAGGAACCGGTCGAACAGGTCCCTGGGGGTGCTCAGCCCGTCGCCGGGGCCGCGGGCGAGGACCGCCGCGACCAGCGCGTCGCGCCGCAGCACGTTCAGCTCGTCGTGCAGGACGCGCCTCAGCGCCGGCCGGTCCGCCGGGTCCTCGCGGCGGATCAACAGCTCCTGCAGCGCCTCGGCGGCGGCCTCCAGCGCAGTGTCGCCGCCGCCGTCGCCGTGCAGCCGGGACCACACGTCGGCGTGCAGCGCGGACGGCACGGTGCCCAGCCGGCCGGCGAACGCGAACAGGCCGGCGATCCGGATCAGGAACTCCAGCTCGAACAGCGACTCGTCGGCCGCGCCGTCGGTCAGCAGGCCGATCCGCCGCCGGCACCACCGGATCTCGTCGGCGTCCCAGCCGAACAGGTCGGCCAGGTAGCGGTAGGGGTCCTCGACGGCGGCCTCGCCGGGCAGCAGGAAGGCGGCCAGGTCACCGGAGTGGGCCCGCGCCAGCTCGGCGAACCGGGCGATCGTCCGCACGTCGCTCAGCCGGAAGTCGGCCGTGCCGGACCAGCGGTGCCCGAACGGCTGCGGGTAGGTCCGGTCGGGGGTGTCGTAGCGGTCGCCGGAGTAGCGGACGTGCTCGCCGCCCCGGCACAGGTAGGCGCGGCCCTCGAAGGAGAACGCGGCGTCGGGCCCGGCGTCGAACGCCTCGGGCAGGTTGCCCCAGTCGCCGGCCACCGGCCGCGGGTAGCCGTCCTCGACGGCCTTCAGGCGGGTCATCCGGTAGCGGGCGTACTGGCCGCCGCAGAACACGTACAGGTCGCCGTCGCGGGAGGTGAACGCCGCCTCCACGCTCGCCCCGGGGACGCGGAAGGCGTTGTCCACCACGCCCCAGGCACCGGCGATCGGCGCCTCGGACACCTGGCCCGCGGCGACGCGCAGGTAGCGGGATCCGGCGAACAGGTACACGACGCCGTCGGCGTCCTGGAACGCCGCGTCGATCGCGTCGCGGAAGGCCTCGGGCAGCTCGGCGACGCCCAGCTCGGCGGGCAGCGCCTCGGCGATGACCCGGGGGTAGCCCTCGTCGACCTGGTCGTAGCCGCCGGCGCCGGTGTAGCGGACGTACTGGTCGCCGGAGAACAGCAGGGTGCGCGGGCCGGTCTGCCCGCCGGCCGTCTCGCCGATCACCAGGGCGGCGTCGACCCGCCGCCGCTCGGCGACGGTGTTGCGGACCCGGGCCAGCGCCGTCTGGTCGAAGTTCGCGGTCAGGCCGCGCGACAGCACGTGGCAGAGGCGGCCGGACAGGATCCGCACGGTGCGCCCGCCGCCGACCACGGCGTCGACCATGCGGCGCCCGTCGGCCTCCAGCCGGTCGGCCAGGTCCTCCTCGAACGACACCGGCAGGCCGGTGAACGCCTCCTCGGCGCGCAGGTTGCCGGCGATCGGCCGGGGATAGCCGGGGTCGGCGTGCCGGTAGGAGGTGCCGGTGTAGCGGACGTACTGGTCGCCGGAGAACAGGTAGGTGACCCGGCTGCCGTCGGCGGAGGTGTCGGCGAACGCGGCGTCGACCACGTCCTCGCCGGCGCCCAGGAAGTTGTTGCGGGTGCGGCCCCAGGCCTCCCGGATCGGCCGCCGCGCCGCCAGGGTGCCGTCGTGGCGGGCGAACTCGCCGGGAAAGAAGAAGTACGTGGCGCCGTCGCGGCCGACGAACGCGCTGGTGAGGCCGTCGGCCTTGGCCAGCCCGCGCCAGACGCGCTCCAGCGGCCGCGGCTGCGACCACGCCCCGCCCACCGGCCCGCCGGCCGTCGCACCGGCCGGGTCGGCCGGGTCTTTACGCACGTACTGGCCGTCGAACAGCAGCAGCGTGGTCTCGCCGACGGACAGTACGGCGTCCGGCACGGTGAACCCGGCGGGGAGGTACTCCTCGGGAACGCCCCAGAACCCGGCGGCGGCGACCCGCGGCACCCCGCCCTCCGGTGCCCGGGTGTAGTCGCGGCCGGTGTAGGTGACGTAGCGCATCGTGCCGTCGGGCCGGGGCGGCTCGAACAGGTACGTGGTGGCGTCCTGCACGTAGGCGAGCGTCACCCGGGTCAGCCCGCCCCAGTGCGCCGCGATCGGCAGCGGCGCGCCGTCGACGTCGGCGTCCATGGCGGAGGCGCCGGCGTACGCCACGAACTGGTCGCCGCTGAACAGGTAGGTCCTGCCGTCGGTGCCGACGAACGCGGCGTCCACCGCGTTGTCGTGGTAGACGTTGTTGCGTGGCCGTCCCCACTCCTCGGCCAGCGGGTAGGCCCGCCCCAGGCGGGTGTCGAAGCAGGACGCGCCCTTGAACAGGTAGGTGTTGCCGTCGGCGCCGTGCAGCACGGCGTCCAGGTCGCTGCGGAACTCCGGCGGCACCGCGCGCGGGAACCGCGGCCGGGCCCGCTGCGGCGCGACGGCCTTTCGCTCCGGCTGGCCGTGCCGGTACCAGTGGCCGCCCCGCTCGGCCAGCAGCGCGCCGTCCTGGTCGAACGCGCAGCCGACCGGCTCGGTGAGGGCGTCCTCGTAGCGGCGGTAGGCGCTGTGGGAGACCGCCTGACAGCGCCCGCCGCCGAACAGGTACACGGTGCCCCGGTCGGCGAACGCGGCGTCCACGCCCGCCGGCGCCTCCTTCAGGGGGCCCAGTCGCGGCTCGCGCGCCAGCGCGGCCAGGACCTGCGGGTAGCCGAGGTCGGGCGTGGACAGGTCGGTGCCGCTGTAGCGGACGTACTGGTTGCCGGAGAACAGGTAGGTGCGGGTGCGCACGACGCCGCCCGCGTCGGTGTCGTCGGCCACGAGCGTCGCGTCGACCCGCCCGGTGCGGGCGATGGCGCTGACGACGTTCCCCCAGAAGCGGGTGATCGTCGCCGGGTAGCGGTCGTCGATCCGGGTGTGGTCGCCACTCGAGTACCGGACGTACCGGTCGCCGGAGAACAGGTAGGTGCGGCCGTCCTTGCCGAGCAGGGCGGCGTCGACCCGGCCGAACGGCAGGTCGTCCCAGTGACGGCGCAGCGGTTGTGGCTCCGACCACCAGCGGCGCTTGTTGTCGAAGGTGGCGTAGTGGTCGCCGGAGAACAGGTACACCAGGCCGTCTCGGCCGGTGAACGCGGCGTCCACCCGGGTGAACGGGGCCTCGGCCAGCGCGTCCGGCAGGTTCCACCGGTTGGCGGCGAGCGCCTGCGGGTGGGCGGCGTCGGGGGCGGTGTAGTCCCTGGTCGAGTAGCGGACGTGGAAGGAGGCGTCGGAGTCCTCGGCGCAGTGCACCTCGATCCGCTCCCCGAAGACCCGCTTGCCGGTGATCGGATCCACGGCGGCCGGGTCCACCGCGCGGCGCAGCGCCAGCCGGATCCCGTGGTCGGCGACGACCTGCCATTGGGGGCCGGTGCCGGACACGGGCGCGTCCTCGGCGGCGGCGATGCCGTGCTCCAGCAGCAGCCGGCGCACCGGGTGCGGCAGCCGGCCGGCGTCCAGGTCGCCGGCGTGCTCCAGCGAAAGGCAGGTGATCAGCCCGGCCGTGCCGAACAGGTGGGTGGCGCCGTCCAGGGTGAACGCGGCGTCGACCCGCAGCAGCCCGCCCCAGTCGTCGGCGACGCGCCGCGGGTAGCCGGGGTCCACCGTCGAGTAGTCGGCGCCGGAGTAGCGCAGGTAACGGTCGCCGGAGAACAGGTAGGTGCGGCCGTCCAGGCCGACGAAGGCCGCGTCGACCGTGCCGCCGGGCAGGGCGGCGCCGATGGTCCCCCAGCGCTGCGCGGTGGGCGCGACGTCGGGCCCGCTCGGGCGCAGCGCGACGGTCCTGCCGTTCCTGAACAGGTGCAACACCCCGCCGGGGTCGCGGAACGCGGCCTCCACCCCGCCGGCGAACTCGGCGGGGACGCCCGGCAGGAACGCCTCGATCAGCTGCGGGAAGCCCGCGTCCGCCCGCAGCTCGCCGCTTTCGACGTCGCCGAGGTAGCGGAACACCTGGTCGCCGGAGAACAGCAGGTAGGCGGCCCCGTCGGCGCAGGCGGCGTCGATGTGGTCGGTCTCGGCGAACACGTTGCGGATCCGCCCCCAGACCTCGGCGACCGGCCGCTCGGCGGCGGTGCCGTCCACGGCCACGAACCGGTCGCCGGAGAACAGGTAGGTGGTGTTGTCGGTGCCGCGGAAGGCCGCGTCCAGCGAGCGGCGGAACCGGTCGGGCAACTCGGCGCCGCGCTGCCCGTCCTCCCACCACTCGCCGATCCGGCGGGGGTGGCCGGGGTCGACGTGATCGCGCCCGGCCCCGGAGTAGCGGACGTACTGGTCGCCGCAGAACAGGTAGACCCGGCCCTCCTCGTCGGTGAACGCCGCGTCGATCGCCGCGGGGGCGTCGAAGGCGTTCTCGACCACGCCCCACTCCTGCGGGCTCGGGGCCCACCGGGCGCCGCCGCGCTGGCGGGTGAAGGTACGCGGGAGGCCGCCGGTGTCCCGGCCGATGATCCAGTCGGTGCCGTTGACGTCGCTGAACGCGGCGTCGACGCCGGTGAGGACGCCGAGTCGGGCGGACAGGTCGCTCAGCGGCACCGGCTCGTCGCCGGTGCGGACGTAGCCTGGCCCGTACACCCAGCACTCCTGGCCCCGAAACAGGTAGACGTTGCCGTCGGAGCTCTCCAGCAGGGCGTCGATCCGGTCGAGGCCGCGCGGCGCGGTCAGCGGCTCGGGGAACTTGCCGGCCAGGTCCTGGTCGCGGAAGGCGAGGGCGATCTGGTTCGCGTCGAGGCCGAACTTCCCGGCCAGCAGGGCGACGGCGCGGATCCGCCGCAGGGCGGCGCGCGAGTCCGGGGGCAGGTCGGCGCCGCGTTCGGCGCCGGCCAGCGCGGGCGCGGCCAGCAGCTCCACCGCCCCGGCCGGGCCGCCGGCGACCGCCGCGCAGGCCGCGGCGGTGATCGGCGCGCTCACCCCCAGCTCGTCCTGGAGCACGGCGAGCAGCGTGGCGCGCTGCCGGGCGGCCAATGCCTCCAGCCTGGCGACGATCTCGGCGATCGCCGCGTTCGTCCGCACCGCGACGGCGTGCAGCAGGAAGAAGACGTCCTTGGCGAAGTCCTCCAGGCCGGGCAGGACGAAGTCCAGCGCGTTGTACACCTCGGCGAAGTAGCCGAGCCGGTGCTCGGGGATGCCCAGATCCGGGGCGAGGTGCCCGGCGTCGACCAGCCTGGCCACGAGCCGGTCGCGCTCGCCCGGGTCGAAGCCGAACTCGGCCGACGCCGCGGGGTCGACCCGGTAGGGGTGGTGGTCGGCCACGGCGGTGGCGATCCGCCGGAAGATCGCGGAGTTCTCGGCCGCGGTGAACCCGGCCAGCTCCAGCCGTCCCGCCGGGTCGGCGAAGAACGCCCGGCCCTCCTGCGGGACGCGGTCGTCGGCCAGGTGGACGCCGTCCAGCAGGTCGGCCGCCCGCTGCGCGGCGGCCGGGTCGGCGATGTCCAGGAAGTCCGCCGGGGTGACGGCGAGCAGCTCGGCCCGGGCCCTGGTGAGCGGCCCGCGCAGAGCCTCCAGGACGTACCGGCGGTACGGGTAGAACTCCAGGGCCAGCGCCGGCTCGCTCAGATCGGGGTCGAGCAGCGCCGCCGGGTCGGCGAAGAAGCCGTCGGCGTCGATGTGGCCGTTGAGGCGCAGGCTCTCGACCAGGGCGGTGACCTGCTGAGGCGACAGCGGCAGCGCGGCCAGGACCGCCGGGTCGAAGACGACGGCGCCGCCGGTGAACCGGGCGGCCAGCTCGCGCAGCCGGGCGTGCACGCCGGCCGTGACGGCGCTCAGGTCGGCGTTCACCGCGAACGCGGCGCGGTTGCTCACGAGGGCGAAGAAATCGGGCCGCAGCACGGTCCCCTCGTCGTCGAGGTAGCCGTTGAAGACCAGGTTGTCGTAGAGCTCGGCGCGCTCCGCGTCGCCCAGGTCGCTCAAGTCGCCCAGGCCGGCCGGCTTCGCCAGGTCGGAGGGGAAGAAGGCGGCCGGCGCCGGCAGTGGCCTGCCGGGGGACGGCGCCGGGCACAGGCTGTGGATCAGGTCGAACAACGCGTCGCGGTGCCTGCCGAAGTCACGGGTCAGCCGCAGTCCCGCGGGCGTCTGCGGCAGCCGGTCCGTGACCAGGGCGCCGCCCGGCTCCAGACGGCCGGCGATGACCAGGTTGGTGTAGATCTTGACGGCCAGGCGGTCGCCGAGCCCGATCCCCTCCAGGTCGCCGCCCACCACCATGCCCAGCTCGGTGAGGGCGCCGTAGGCGGCGGTCGCGGCGCGGGCCGGGTCGGCACGCAGCAGCCGGGCGTCCCGGCCGGACACCACACCGGCCGGGTGGGCGACGACGACGTCGTGGATCACCGCGGCGGCGCGCGGGCCGAACCGGCGGGAGGCGAACAGCTCGGGGGAGGGGGCGAGCTCCTCGAACCGCCGGCGCAGCTCCGCCAGCAGGACCGCGTCGGCGTCCGGCTCCTCCTGCCCGCCCGGGGCGGCCTGCCCTGCCTGCCCGTTCAGGCCGGCCCGCCCGCCGCTCCCGGCCCGCGCCGCCGCGGCGCCCAGCACCGTGGCCAGTTCCCGGCCGTTCAGGTCGGCGGAGCGCATCCACGCCACCACGGCCGACAGGGTCTGTACCAGCCACAGGCCGGAGGCGACGTCCCCGCCGGCCAGTACCGCGTGGTAGTCGCCGGTGGCCACCCCGGTGTCGATCAGCAGCGGGAAGGTGGTGTGCCGTCGCAGCGCCGGGTCGCCCTCCAGCGCGTCGAGCACGTCGAGCAGTTCCTCGGCCGAGACGCCGAGCGCCGCGCAGAGCCGGTGGACGCGGTGCAGCAGCGACAGCTCGGCCGGGCCGGTCGCGCGGTCGAACGGGGGCGGCTGCGCCGTGCCGCCGGTGGTGGAACGTTCCCGGAAGCGGGTGACGAGGGTGGCCAGCTCGTCCTCGGTCAAGGACAGCGCCGCGGTGACCCGCCGGCGGTAGTCCTTGTTGCGGGTGGCGAGGATGTCGCCGGCGCAGGTGAGCACCGGCCGGTCGGCGTAGCCGTGCGGCACCCGCGCCGATCCGAGGATCACCGGGGCGCCCGCCGTGGCGAAGGGCACGTTGAACACCCGGTCGAACAGGTCCCGCGGCGCCTGGCCGTCGCCCGCGCCGAGCGTGTTGACCGGGGCGACCAGGCTGACGGCGACGTCGATCGGCACCTCCAGGCCGCGGTGCAGGTGCAGCAGCACGGCCAGGTGCCGCAGCGCCCTGGCGTCGATCAGGTTGCCGCAGCAGTCGCGCAGCACCAGGTCGAGGTCGGTGAAGGTCAGCCCGGTGCGGCGGGCCAGCCGGACGAAGCGGGAGACCCGGTCGAACCAGGCCGCGGGGATCGGCTCGTTGTCGTCGTAGGGGTTGGCGGGGTCGTCGACGCAGACGAGCCGCTTCTCCTCGGCGTCCAGGCCGACCACCGGGCCGCCGTGGTGGACGAAGAACGCCGAGGCGGCCGAGCGCTCCGGGGGCGCCCCGCCACTCGAGGCCGCGCCGAGGCCGCCGTACAGCAGTTCCCGCAGCTCGGCACCGGTGATCGACGCGGCCTGCCGGAACCGGGGGACCGCCTCCAGGGTGCGCAGGGTCTCCCCGGCCTCGGGGTCCAGCCCCCAGTGCTCGCGCAGTGCGGGGCCGTCGGCGAGCGGGGTGGTGAGCACGCCGACGTCGTCCGGGGTGAGCCCCAGGTACTCCCGGGCGACGACGTCGGGGGCGGGGACGTCGGCGAGGTGGCGGTAGAGCTCGGCGGGCTCGACCTTCAGGTGGTGCAGCAGCCGGCGCAGCCGTTCGTGCCGCAGCGAGAACGGCATGGTGAACGGGTGTCGCAGCGCCCGCAGCACCTGGTCGGCGCCGATCCCGCGGCCCCGGCTCAGCTCCTGCTCCAAAACCTCGTTGACCACGTCGAGATAGGGCAGCTCGGTGTAGGTGTTGGCGCCGTCGAGTGGAACGTTCCCAATGGCGGGGCGGCGGGAGAGGAGGTCGCCGAGCAGCCCGGCCGGGGCGTCGTCACCGAGGAGCTGGATCAGTTCGGCGAGGTAGGCGGCGGGGGAGTACACCGAGCGGGACTCGTCTCGCTCGCGGAAGTCGAGATCGCCGAACAGCTGCTCGTAGCTCGGGAGGGAGTCGGCCGGCTGCATGGATCCTCCTGGATGGGCCGCGACGGGACCGCGGGCGCGCACAATTCCGAATGGGCGTGAATGTCGAATGGGCATGCGAACGAGCAGGGGAATTGCCTGGTATTTCCGGGCAGGACGTATCGGCGCGCCGTTCTTGTGGTTGTTTCGTAGGTTCCCCATGGTGAGAAAAACCGCAGCCGACCTCAGGCCCCCGAAGCTAAGCGGACGAATAGTATCAATCTCATACGGGGATGGCCATAGCCTTTCACCTGGGTGGTCCATTCGGGGCGACTAATGACCGAGATTGCGTCTTTGGGGGAAATGCCGTTTTTCGGGTAGGTCCTTTTGGTCGGGCGGATACCCGGGGGGCCGCGTTCCGGTGGGAGGTGAGGCGCATCCGTAGCCCGCGCATCGGGAGTCACACCCGCCGCGTCCGAAAAGGCGGACGTTTTCCCGGCGGCCGGGGAATCGGAGGGCCGAGGTGTGCGGGGCGGCCTGGGCGCGGGAGCGGCCGGTTCCGGGTCGCCGATGGGAACCGTGACCGGGTCGTACGGCCCCGAGGTCTTATTAATCTACATTGTAAAGGCGCTCGGCAGGTCCAAGATCGTTTACAGCGGACTGAAGACTCCTCGGCAAAAAGCAGGGCCGGGCCGTTGGCCGGTCACGGTGTTCTTGAGGGACGCAGTGCTCCGGCGGAGGCGGCCATGAAGACGGCGAGCAGGGCGGGGATGCCCAGGGCCGCGGGCAGGCCGACGAGCTCGGCGGCGCCGCCGATGATGGCGGGGCCCGCGACGAGGCCGGCGTAGCCGACGGTGGCGACCTGGGCGATGGCCCGCCCGGCGCGGGCGGGGTCGTGGTTACCGGCGGCGGAGAAGACCTGGGGGACGATGGTGGACAGGCCAAGGCCGAACAGGGTGAATCCGGCGAAGGCGATGGGGATCTGGCCGGTGAGCAGGGTGGCGCCGAGACCGGCGGCGGCGACGAGGCCGGAGTAGCGGACCAGGCGCGTGGGTCCGAAGCGCTGGGCGAGGTGGTCTCCGGCGAAGCGGCCGATGGTCATGGCGGTGGAGAAGACGGCGAATCCGGCGGCGGCGACGGCCTGGCTGGCGCCGAGGTTCTGGAAGAGGTAGACGGCGGTCCAGTCGTTGGCGGCGCCTTCTCCGACGAGGCCCGCGAAGGCGACGATTCCCATGAGGATGATCCAGCTGGTCCATGGGGCGCGGACGCGGGTGTGGTGGGTGGTGGGCGGCGGCGGGGTGGGGAGGAGGTGGCGGCGGGCGTACAGGGACAGGAGGGCGAGGGGGATGCCTGCGGTGGTGAGGGTGGCGGCGGCGCTGAGGTCGAGCCAGGCGAAGAGGCCGCCGATGCCGGCGCCGGTGAGGCAGCCGATGCTGAACATGCCGTGGAAGGAGGACATGATGGGGCGGCCGTAGGCGCGTTCGACTTCGACGCCGTGGGCGTTCATGGAGACGTCGAGGAAGGCGTTGGTGAAGCCGAAGAGGAAGAGGGTGGCGATGAGGATGGGCAGGGTGGTGGCGTAGCCGGGGGGGATGACGGACAGTGCGGTGGCGATGGCGGCGGGGGTGATGAGGCGGGCGCTGCCGAGGCGGTCGGTGAGGTGTCCGGCGAAGCGCATGCCGGTGACGAGTCCGATGGCGGTGGCCAGGAGGCCGTAGCTGAGCTGGCCGTCGCTGAGGTCGAGGGTGTGTTTGACGGCGGGGATGCGGGCGGCCCAGGCTCCGGAGGTGATGCCGAGGAGGATGAAGAAGTAGGAGACGGCTTTGCGGGCTCCTGCGGGGTGCTGGGTGGTGGTCATGAGCTCCCCGGGTGTGTTGGATCCGGGGCGTATTCAATCATGGTGGGTTTTGTGTTGTGGGGGGCGGCTGGTGCGGGCAGCCGCGTGTTGGTGTCAGTGGACGGAGAAGCCGCCGTCGACGCAGATGGCCTGGCCGGTGATGTAGGCGCTGGCGTTGCTTGCGAGGAGGACGGCGATGCCGGCGAAGTCGGCGGGGTGGCCGTTGCGGCCGGTCATGGTGCGGGCGGCGAGTGCTTCGACGCGGCCGGGGATGGCTTGGGCGGGTTGGGTGAGGGGGGTGAGGACGAAGCCGGGGATGATGGTGTTGGCGCAGACTCCGTGGGGGGACCAGGCTTCTGCCTGGGAGCGGGTGAGGCCGGTGATGGCGGCTTTGGAGATGCCGTAGGCGCCGCTGTCGCCGAAGGCTTTGTGGGATTGCTGGGAGCCGATGTTGATGATGCGGCCCCAGCCGCGTTGGGCCATTCGGGGGCCGAAGTGCTGGCCGAGGAGGTAGGGGGCGGTGAGGTTGACGGCCATCGTCTGCTGGTAGTCGTCGGTGGTGAGTTCTGCCATGGGGTGGCGGATGTTGTTGGCGGCGTTGTTGACGAGGATGTCGATGTCGCCGAAGAAGGTGGGGGCCTGCTGGCAGATGCGGGTGATGTCGTCGGGGTCGGCGAGGTCGGCGGTGATGGCGGCGGCGCTGATGCCCTGGTCGTGGAGTTCGGTGAGGGTCGTGGTGAGGTGGGCGGTGCGGCGGGCGACGATGACGATGGCGGCGCCGGCGTGGCCGAGGGCGTGGGCGATGGTGTGTCCGATGCCGGAGCTGCCGCCGGTGACGAGGGCGGTGCGGCCGGTGAGGGAGAAGAGGGTGTCGGTGGGTGCTGTCACAGCGACAGAACCTATCATCCCACCTTTTTGTGAGGGGCGTGGTCCTGGAGGGTGAGGGCGGCGTGTTGGAGCTTGTCCATGACGGTGGACAGGTCGCGCAGGGTGGGGGTGTCGAGGTGTTGCAGGAGGCGCCGGAACTCGGTGAGGCCGGCGTCGGCGATCTGTTCGATGAGGGCGCGTCCGGCGGGGGTGAGTTCGACGCGGCGGATGCGGCGGTCGTGGGGGTCTTCGCGGCGGGTGACGAGGCCGTGGGCGACGAGGCGGTCGACGATGCCGGTGACGGTGCCGAGGCCGACGTCGAGGTGGGTGGCGAGGTCTTGGCCTGAGGCGGAGTCCTGGCCGGAGAGGATCATGACGACTTTGAGCTGGCGCATGGTCAGGTTGGAGTCGAAGAGGGGGGAGGGGGGGCGTTGCTGGGCGAGGAGCCGGCCCAGGTCGCGCTGGATGGCGCCGATTTGGTCGATCAGTTGTTCGCGGTCGTCGTTCACGCTCACCTCTCGCTTCCTGAGAAGGTTATCAGGATTGGTAAGCATCGTTAAATATTCGTATGAGGCGAAGTGTTAGTCTGGGGCGAATCTTGTTGTGATGTCCCTCCTTGAGGAGCCCGCTCCGATGACCTCCTTGGCCAGGTTGAGCCTCGCCAACCGCAGCCTCGTCATAATGATCGCGCTGGTGCTGAGCGCGTTCGGCCTCTTCGCGATCCCCTCCCTGAAGCAACAGCTGTTGCCCTCGCTGTCGTTTCCCGGGGCGTTCGTGGCGGCCTCCTACCCGGGTGCCTCTCCTGAGATCGTCGAGGAGCAGGTGACCGAGCCGATCGAGAACAGCTTCCAGGGTCTGGAGGGGGTCTCCGAGGTGACCTCGACGTCCCGGGAGGGGATGGCGCAGGTCCAGGTGGCGTTCGAGTACGGCACCGACATCGACGCGGCGGTCGCGGAGATGCAGCAGGCGATCTCGCGCATCGAGGCGCAGCTGCCCGCCGGGGTCGATCCGCAGGTCCTGTCGGGCGGAACCGACGACATTCCGGTGATGCAGCTGGCGGTGGGCGACGGCGGCGATCAGCGGGCGATGGCCGATCGGCTTGAGCGGCTGGTGGTGCCGGAGCTGCAGGCCATCGAGGGGGTGCGCGAGGCGACGGTGACGGGCACCCGCGACGAGGTGGTGACGATCACTCCGGATGTTCGCAAGCTGGCGTTGCTGGGCCTGTCGCCGACGGCGGTGGCCGACCTGCTGCGGGCCAACGGGCAGCCGGTCCCGGCGGGCAGCCTGACCGAGGACAAGATGTCGCTGACGGTTCAGGTGGGGGCGCGGGTCTCGACGCTGGAGGAGCTGAAGGATCTGTATCTGACGCCGGCGGCGCCCGCGGCGCAGCAGGCGCCGGCGCAGGCGCGGCAGGTGCCGGGCGGCGGACCCCAGCAGGCCCAGCAGCAGGCGCAGCAGGCCGCGCAGCAGCAGGCGGCGCAGCGGCGTCCGGCCGCGGCTCCCAAGCCGGTGCGGCTGGGTGATGTGGCCACGGTGGAGCGGACGCTGGCCGACGGCACGTCGCTGACGCGCACCAACGGGCAGCCGAGCCTGGGCCTGTCGGTGACGATGACGCCGGACGGCAACGCGGTGGCGATCTCGCACGCGGTGCGCGAGAAGCTCCCGGAGATGGTGCGGGCCATCGGGGACTCCTCGGAGATGACGGTGATCTTCGATCAGGCGCCGTACGTGGAGCGCTCGATCGAGGACCTGACGACCGAGGGGCTGCTGGGCCTGGCGTTCGCGGTGCTGGTCATCCTCGTCTTCCTGCTGTCGGTGCGCTCGACGCTGGTGACGGCGGCGTCGATCCCGCTGTCGGTGGTCATCGCGCTGATCGCGCTGTGGGTGGGTGACTACTCGCTGAACCTGCTGACGCTGGGGGCGCTGACGATCGCGGTGGGCCGGGTGGTCGACGACTCGATCGTGGTCCTGGAGAACATCAAGCGTCATCTCGGCTACGGGGAGGCCAAGCGCAAGGCGGTGCTGGCCGGGGTGCGTGAGGTCAGCGGCGCGGTGACGGCCTCGACGCTGACGACGGTGGCGGTGTTCCTGCCGATCGCCGTGGTGGGCGGCATGGTGGGGCAGCTGTTCGCGCCGTTCGCGATCACGGTGACGGTGGCGCTGCTGGCGTCGCTGCTGGTGTCGCTGACGGTGGTGCCGGTGCTGGCGTACTGGTTCCTGAAGGCGCCGGTGTTGTCGCCGGAGCAGGCTCGGGCGGTGCGTGAGGAGGCCGAGGCCAAGGAGATGCGCAGCCCGCTGCAGCGGGCGTACCTGCCGGTGCTGCGTTTCGCGACGCGGCGGCGGCTGGCGACGGTGCTGGTCGGTGTGGTGGTGTTCGCCGCGACGATGGGGCTGGCGGGGCGGCTGGAGACCAACTTCATCGACTCCTCCGGGCAGGACACGGTGTCGATCAGCCAGCGGATGCCGGCGGGCACCGACCTGGCGACGACGGACGCGGCGGCCAAGAAGGTCGAGGAGGTCCTGGCGTCGCTCAAGGGCGTACGGGACTACCAGGTGAACGTGGGCGGTGGCGGCGGCTTCCTGGGCGGTGGCGGCGGTGGCGGCGATCGGGCGTCGTACTCGATGACGGTCGCCGAGGAGGCCGACAGCGCGGTGCTGGAGGAGGAGCTGCGCGGGCGGCTGAAGCGGCTGCCCGAGGCGGAGGTCGGCAAGGTCACGGTGGGCGGCGGCCAGGGCGGTCCCGGCGGTGGCTCGACCGACCAGCTGCAGGTGATCGTGCAGGCGCCGGATGTGGCGACGCTGCGCACGGCGACCGAGACGGTTCGCACGGCGATGGCCGGTCTGGGCGGGCTGCGGGACGTGGCCTCGAACCTGGAGGACGGCGCCGAGCGGGTCGAGGTGCGGGTCGACCGGGAGAAGGCGGCGGCCAAGGGGCTGACGGAGACGCAGATCGGGCAGCTGGTGGCTCAGCAGTTCCGGGGGGCGCCGCTGGGTGAGCTGACGCTGGACGGCCGTTCGGGTGCGGTGGTGCTGCGGACCGCGGACGCGCCCGAGGACGTCAAGGCGGTGGGTGCGCTGAAGCTGCCCACGGCGACGGGCCTGGTGAAGCTGTCGCAGGTGGCGGACGTGGCCAAGGTGGACGGCCCCACGCAGGTGACGCGGATCGACGGTGAGCGCAGCGCGACGGTGTCGGGTACGGCGACCGGCAGCGACCTGGGCAGTGTGACGACGGAGCTGACCTCGAAGCTGGACGCCCTGACGTTGCCGGCGGGGGCGAGCTTCGCCGTGGGCGGGGTCAGCGCGGACCAGGCCGAGGCGTTCGGGCAGCTGGGACTGGCGATGCTGGCGGCGATCGCGATCGTCTTCATGATCATGGTGGCGGCGTTCCGGAGTTTCGTGCAGCCGCTGATCCTGCTGGTGTCGGTGCCGTTCGCGGCGACCGGCGCGATCGGCCTGCTGCTGGCGACGGGCACGCCGATGGGGGTTCCGGCCCTGATCGGCATGCTGATGCTGATCGGCATCGTGGTGACCAACGCGATCGTGCTGATCGACCTGATCAACCAGTATCGCGAGCAGGGCATGGGCATCGTGGAGGCGGTGATCGAGGGCGGCCGGCGCAGGCTGCGGCCGATTCTGATGACCGCGGTGGCGACGATCTTCGCGTTGGTCCCGATGGCGCTGGGGCTGACCGGCTCGGGCGGGTTCATCTCCCAGCCGCTGGCGATCGTGGTGATCGGCGGGCTGCTGTCGTCGACGCTGCTGACGCTGGTGCTGGTGCCGACCCTGTACGTGATGGTGGAGCGGCTCAAGGAGCGGCTGCGGCGCACGCCCAAGGACGGCGGCGAGCGGCCGCAGCTGAAGGTCTACGACAAGGACGAGCTGGCGCCGGCCCGGTAGGGAACCGGCGGATCATCGCAAGGGGAGGAGCCGGTCGCCCGGGTGGCGACCGGCTCCTCCTTTTCGCCCGGCTTCCCCGCCCTCTCCCGCCCCCTCCTGGCTCCCTTCGGTTTCCCCGGGGTTCTCCCGGTCTCCCGGCGGGTCCGGTGCCCCTGGTCGGGGCGGGCGGGGCAGGCGGAATATACTGACGCAACGTGACTGCCAAGCCGCGTATCCCCAATGTCCTTGCCGCCCGCTACGCCTCCGCGCAGCTGGCCCGCCTGTGGTCCTCCGAGTACAAGGTGGTGGCCGAGCGGCGCCTGTGGCTGGCCGTGCTGGCCGCGCAGGCCCGCCTGGGGGTAGACGTACCCCCCTCGGCGCCGGCGGACTACGAGAAGGTGGTCGAGCAGGTCGACCTGGAGTCGATCGCCGCCCGCGAGCGCGTCACCCGCCACGACGTCAAGGCCCGCATCGAGGAGTTCAACGCGCTGGCCGGCCACGAGCAGGTGCACAAGGGCATGACGTCGCGGGACCTGACCGAGAACGTCGAGCAGCTGCAGATCCGCGACAGCCTGGTGCTGGTGCGCGATCGGTGCGTGGCGCTGCTGGCCGCGCTGGCGGGCCTGGCGGTGCGCCACTCGCACCTGGTGATGGCCGGGCGCTCGCACAACGTGGCCGCGCAGTCGACGACGCTGGGCAAGCGGTTCGCCTCGGCCGCCGACGAGCTGCTGGTGGCGTTCGCCCGGCTGGAGGAGCTGATCGACCGCTACCCGCTGCGCGGCGTCAAGGGGCCGGTGGGCACCGCCCAGGACATGCTGGACCTGCTGGGCGGCGACGCGGCCAAGCTGGCGGCGCTGGAGGACGAGGTGGCCGCGCACCTGGGGTTCGCCCACCGGCTGACCAGCGTGGGGCAGGTGTATCCGCGTTCGCTGGACTACGAGGTGGTCACGGCGCTGGTGCAGCTGAGCGCGGCCCCCTCCTCGCTGGCCAAGACGATCCGGCTGATGGCCGGCCACGAGCTGGTCACCGAGGGGTTCGCCGAGGGACAGGTCGGCTCCTCGGCCATGCCGCACAAGATGAACACCCGCTCGTGCGAGCGGGTCAACGGGCTGGCGGTCATCGTGCGGGGGTACGCCTCGATGACGGGGGAGCTGGCCGGTGACCAGTGGAACGAGGGGGACGTGTCGTGTTCGGTGGTGCGCAGGGTGGCGCTGCCGGACGCGTTCTTCGCGTTCGACGGCCTGGTGGAGACCATGCTGACGGTGCTGGAGGAGTTCGGCGCCTTCCCCGCGGTGATCGCCGCCGAGCTGGACCGCTACCTGCCGTTCCTGGCCACGACGAAGATGCTGATGGCCGCGGTGCGCGCCGGGGTGGGCCGCGAGAGCGCCCATGAGCTGATCAAGGAGCACGCGGTGGCGTCGGCGCTGGCGATGCGCGAGGGATCGGCCGCCAACGAGCTGATCGCCCGCCTGGGAGCCGACGAGCGCTTCCCGCTGGACCGGGCAGAGCTGGAGGCCCTGCTGGGCGAGCCGATCTCCTTCACCGGTGCGGCCCCGGCGCAGGTGGAGGCGGTCGTGGCGCGCGTGGCACAGGTCGTGGCCCGCTACCCGCAGGCGGCCGCCTACCGGCCCGGAGCGATCCTCTGAACGGCGCACCGGTGCGGCTGAGGGACGCTGCCGAGGTGGCGGCGGCGTGCGCGGGAGACGCGCTCGTGCTGTGGGGAGCCCAGGGGATGGGACCGCACGTGCGGGCATGGGCACTGGGGGAGGCGGTGGCGGTGGCCTGCCCCGACCTCAACCGCCGCGACCGCCTCACGGTGTGCGGGGAGCCCGGCGCGGTGAGCGCCCTGGTGGAGCGGGTGCTGGCGGAGGTCGGCCCGTCCTACCGGGTGGTGGGGACGCGGGCGCTGGTGCGGGAGGTGGTCGCCCGGTCCCCGCGGATGCGGGTGCTGGGCTCGTTCGAGTGGATGGACACCCCGGCCGGCGCGCTCACCCGGCCGGGCGAGGACACCGCTTCGGGGCGGGTGGAGTGGCTGGAAGGCGCCGAGGAGGGGGAGGTGAGCGCCCTGCTGGCCCGGGCGGCCCCCACCTCCTGGGCGGTGCCGGGCGTGGCCGGGGTGCGGCGCTGGGCCGGGGTGCGCGGCGACGACGGGCACCTGGTGGCGGTGGCCGCCGACGCCTGGTCCTGCCCGCCGGTGGGATTCGTCGCCGGTGTGGCCACCGCGCCGGCGGTGCGCGGCCGCGGATACGGCGAGCGGGTGTGCCGGTTCGCGCTCGGCGAGCTGGCGGCCGCGCACGAGCGGGTGGCACTGATGGTCGACACCGGAAACCACGCCGCCATCGCCCTGTACGAGCGGCTGGGGCTACGCGGACGCCCGCTGGCCGCCGCGGGCCTGGACGGCGCCTGACCCCGCACGGCAAGGGGACCGGAGGGCGCCGGGCCGCGACGGGACACCGGTCCCGTCGCGGCCCCGCAGGCCCACGGGCCCCGGAGGGAAAACCGGGTGCGAGGCGCGGTCACGGCAGGCAGAGTGGACGAAATGATGTCCAGTTTCATACCTGGCCTGGAGCTTTCGCGTGCTTTCTACGCCCAGGTCGTGCGGCCGATCGTGGCCGACGTGCCGCACAGTGCCGCGCTGATCGGTGCCGGGTCGGAGGTCCTGGCGTTCGACACCGAACGCTCCACCGACCATGACTGGGGGCCCCGGGTGGTGGTGTTCGTGGCGGAGCACCGGGCCGATCAGGTCAGGCGCGCCGTCGGCGACGGCCTGCCCGCCGACTTCGGCGGCTACCGCACCGCCGTGGCCGGCGCCGGCCACGGCGTGCAGGTGAGCGATCCGGCGGCCTGGTTCACCGGGCGGCTCGGCTTCGACCCGCTGCGGGGGGTGAGCGTGCTGGACTGGCTGTCGACCCCCTGGCAGCGGCTGGCCGAGGTCACCAGCGGGGAGGTCTTCCACGACGGCCTGGAGGTCCTGGAACGGGCCCGTGCCGCGCTGCGCTGGTATCCGCCCGACCTGGAGCGCTACGTGCTGGCCGGGCAGTGGAGACGCCTGGCCCAGCAGGAGGCCTTCCCCGGGCGGTGCGGGGAGGTCGGCGACGACCTGGGCTCGGCACTGGCCACCGCGGGCCAGGCCCGCGACCTGATGCGGCTGGTCATCTTGATGCGCCGCCGCTACCCGCCCTACGCCAAGTGGCTGGGCAGCGCCTTTGCCCGCCTGCCGGGCACGGCGGAGCTGGGGGACGCGTTGTCGGCGGCGGTGGCGGCCACCGGGTGGCGCGAGCGCGAGGAACACCTGGGGGTGGTGTACCGGCGGGTGGCGGCCCTGCACAACCGGATGGGAGCGGCCCCGGCGCTGGAGGCGAGCCTGCGGCCCTACCACCGGCGGCCCTTCCAGGTCCTGGACGCCGGCCGGTTCGCCGACGCCCTCGGCGCCGCCATCACCGACCCCCGTGTGCGGGCGCTGCCCGCGCTGGGATCGATCGACCAGTTCGGCGACAGCACCGACCTGCTGACCGATCCGCGGCGCTGCCGGGCCGCCACCCGCGCCGTCCTGGAACTGTGAGGTGAGGTGAGGTGAGCTCAGGCGGCGGCCGGTTCCCGGTGGCGGGCGAGCATGCGCCGCTCGAACCACAAGGTGGCCAGCGGCGGCACCGAGCACACCAGGCCGATGACGACCGTGCCCCGGCTCCAGCCGGCCTGGCGGGCCGCGTACAGCACCGCGGCCAGGTAGAGGACGAACAGGGCGCCGTGCACCGGGCCGAAGATCTTCACGCCGAGCTCCCCGGTGGCGGCGACGTACTTGAAGTACATGCCGATGAGCAGCCCGGCCCACGAGCACGCTTCGGCGATCGCCACGTAACGAAACAGGCGGAGTGCGGTCGGCACGGCGAGTACACCTCTCCAGAGGGGAAGGCGCCCGGAGAACGGGGTGTCCGGGCGAGGGGAATCGGCCTCCAGCCTAGGGGGGCGGGGCACCGCCCGCCCCGCCGGGCCCGCCCATGACAGCGCCCGGAACAGCGCCCGGAACAGCGCCCGGAACAACGCCCGAAACGGTGGCCGCGACGGTGGCCGCGCGAGGCGGGCGGCGCGGCCACACGACAGGCGCGACGAAGGGGAGGAAAGGGGCATGCGGTTGCGGCCCCCCTTGACCTGAAGTTAACTTCAGCTTCTAGGGTCGTGGCGTGGCGCCGCCACCCCCTCACCCCGGATACCGCCGGGCCCTGAACGGCCGTCGGCGCCCCCCCCGCATAACGAGCACAGGAAACGTGGTGACGCGTGATGAGCATGGAAATGGCGGCCTGGCATTCGCTGTACAACGCGATGCACGCCCGAGACGACCGAAGGCCCTTCTCGGCGGCCGCGCTGCGGCGCATCGCCGCCTTCGCCCGCCCGCACCGCACCCTGCTGGTGTGGTTCCTGGTGCTGAGCGTGGTGTCGGCGGTACTGGCGGTGGCCACCCCCGTACTGGCCGGGCAGGTGGTCGACGCGATCATCGGCGGCGCCGCGGTAGGCGTCGTGGTCAGGCTGGCCGCGCTGATCGCGGTGATCGCACTGGCCGAGGCGGCACTGGGCCTGCTGACGCGCTGGATGTCGGCGAGCATCGGCGAAGGACTGATCCTGCGGTTGCGCGGCGCCGTCTTCGACCACGTGCAGCGCATGCCGATCGCCTTCTTCACCCGCACCCGTACCGGCGCGCTGGTCAGCCGGTTGAACAACGACGTCATCGGCGCCCAGCGCGCCTTCAGCGACACCCTCTCAGGGGTGGCCGGCAACCTGGTGACGCTCACCCTGACCCTCGTGGTGATGATCGGCATCTCCTGGCAGCTGACCGCGCTGGCACTGGTGCTGCTACCGGTGTTCGTCCTGCCCGCCCGGCGGATCGGCGCCCGCCTGGCCCGGATGGAACGCGAGGCCGCCGACCACAACGCGGCGATGAGCACCCAGATGACCGAACGTTTCTCCGCCCCCGGCGCCACCCTCGTCAAGCTGTTCGGCCGCCCCGCCCAGGAGTCGGCCGAGTTCCTGGCGCGGGCGCAGCGGGTACGCGACATCGGGGTCCGCACCGCGATGGTGCAGTCGGTGTTCGTCACCGCCCTCACCCTGGTCTCGGCGCTGGCACTGGCCCTGGTGTACGGGGTCGGCGGCTTCTACGCGCTGAACGGGCAGCTGGAGCCGGGCGCACTGGTGGCACTGGCACTGCTGCTGACCCGCCTGTACGCGCCGCTGACAGCACTGGCCGGGGCGCGGGTGGAGGTGATGAGCGCCCTGGTCAGCTTCGAGCGGGTCTTCGAGATCCTCGACCTGCGACCGCTGATCACCGACAGGGCCGACGCCCGGACGGTGCCCGAGGGGCCGGTGACGGTGGAGTTCGACCACGTCGGCTTCGCCTACCCCTCGGCCGACAAGGTGTCACTGGCCTCCCTGGAGGAGGTCGCCACCCTGGACGCGCGCGGCGGTGCGACGGTGCTGCACGAGGTGTCCTTCCGCGCCGAGGCCGGCCAGATGATCGCACTGGTGGGCTCCTCGGGGGCGGGCAAGTCGACGATCGCGCAGCTGGTGGCACGCCTGTACGACGTCGACAGCGGCGCGGTACGCCTGTCGGGGGTCGACGTCCGCGAGCTGTCGGCCACCTCGATCCGCCAGACGCTGGGCGTGGTGACCCAGGACGGGCACCTGTTTCACGACTCGATCCGCGCCAACCTGCTGCTGGCCCGCCCCGAGGCCGAAACCGAGGAGCTGTGGCAGGTATTGCGGCGCGCCCGGCTGGCCGACCTGGTCGCGGCGCTGCCCGACGGGCTGGACACCGTGGTCGGCGAGCGCGGCTACCGGCTCTCGGGCGGGGAGCGCCAGCGGCTGACCATCGCCCGGCTGCTGCTGGCCCGCCCCCGCCTGGTGGTACTGGACGAGGCCACCGCGCACCTGGACTCCACCTCCGAGGCCGCGGTCCAGGAGGCACTGGGGGAGGCGCTGGCCGGGCGGACCGCGCTGGTCATCGCCCACCGGTTGTCGACCATCCGCGCCGCCGACCTGATCCTGGTGGTCGAGGACGGGCGGATCGTCGAGCGGGGCACGCACGCCGAGCTGCTGGCCGCCGAAGGCCGCTACGCGCAGCTGCACCGCACCCAGTTCGACCGGCAGGCCACCGCACCGGCCACCCTTGAGGAGGGCAAGGAGATCGCCGGCACCGCCGTGGCCGCCCGCTGAACATCCGAACGCCGCCACCGAGCCCCCGGCCCTCTTCGCCCGCGCCACCGGTGCCGGGGGAGCGGGGCCAAGGGTCAGGCGGAATGCCCGGCGCGGTCGGCGTTGGCGTGGATGGCGTCGCGGATGTAGGCGGTCAGGCCGGTGGCCGCGGCCTCGTAAACGGCGGCGAAACGCGGGTCGGCGACATACATGTCGCCCAGGCCACGATGGATGTCGTAGGAACAGTCATAACACCAGCGGGTGATGTGCGCCCGGTGGTGTTCGGCCAGCTCCATCGCCCGCTGCCCATCGGCCGGCAGCCCCGCGAGGTAGGCCTCCGCGAAGTCGCGCACCGTCTGGGCGGCCTCCTCGGTGAAGTGCGTCCAGTCGGCCTTGGTCATCGCGGCCGTCCGGGCACGCGACTGCCGCCAGGCGTCGGTGTGCCCCCAGCGCCGGCGCGCCTCCTCGTCGTGGTCCTCGGGAACGAAGTCCCCGAAGATCTCAAAACGTTCCTGGGGGGTCAGGGAGATGTTCAAGATGTTCGCCTCCATGGCGTGCTCGACCGCGGCCGCCATCAC
The DNA here is from genome assembly GCF_051192615.1 of Streptosporangium sp. G11. Classification (NCBI taxonomy): domain Bacteria; kingdom Bacillati; phylum Actinomycetota; class Actinomycetes; order Streptosporangiales; family Streptosporangiaceae; genus Streptosporangium; species Streptosporangium sp. G11. The sequence goes on along the minus strand of NZ_JBPJUQ010000025.1, from coordinate 28,369 downwards.
CTGCAACCGGCCGATGCGCCGGGTGAGGAGTTCGTGCTGGCGCCGCAGATGCGTCAGGGTGTCGGTCGCGGGGTCGTCGAGGATGGCGGTGATCTCCTCCAGCGCGAAACCGAGCTCGCGATAGAACAGCACGTGCTGCAGGCGCTGCAGGTCGGCCTCGGTATAGCGGCGGTATCCCGCCGCGGTGCGCCGCCCCGGCGAGACCAGCCCGATCTCGTCGTAGTGGTGCAGCGCGCGCACGCTGACCCCGGCGATACGCGCCACCTGCCCGACGGCGTAGTCCGCCGCGTACCTCATGGTGGTCCCCTCGTTCACCGTGCCAGCCTGCACCCTCACGTTACGGCAGGGTCAAGCCCTCACGTCCGCCCGCCGGGTTTCGGGGATGCTTGAGGGTGCTTGGGGGTGCGCCGTCATGGCAGGGTCAGAGGGGCCACCGGGGGAGCGGGGGAGCCGGCACTCAGCCCGACGCGGGACCCCGCAGCAACGGATGCGACCGCATCGCCACCTCCAGCTCCCCGGGCAGCTCATCACGGTAGCGGCCCAGCGTCGCCAGGTCGCTGTGCCCCAGCACCCGCCGCACCGCGTCCATGTCCACCGCATCGGCCAGCAGATGGGTGGCCGTGGTGTGCCGCAACCCGTGCGGCGTCACCGAACGGCGACGATCGGGATCCACCTTGCGCTGCACCCGGTCGATCACCGCCTGCACATCCCCCCGCGCCAGACGCCGCCCCCGCCACGACAGCAGCAACGCCTTGTCGGTGGAGGCCGTCCGCCCGTGCAGCAGATAGGCCTCCAGCACCAGCGCGACATCCCCGGGCAGCGGCACGTCCCGCGTCTTGCCACCCTTACCGAAGATCCGCCAGTACCGCACCCCGTCGTTGGTGTAGAAATCCTCCACATTGGCCCGGACCAGCTCCGACACCCGCGGCCCCATCGTCGACAACATCAACACGATCAGCCCGTCACGCAGCTCGGTGTGCTGGTCACGCCGGCGCGCCCGCCCCGCACCCGCCACAGGCGCCTCGGCCACCGCCGCACCACCGTCCGGCCCGCCACCCAGCTCACGCGCCGCACCGATCAGCCCCCGCGCCTGCTCACGCGTCAGCGCCCGCCGCTCCGGCCGCAACCCCCCGCGCTCCCTGGCCGTCACCGTCGCCATCGCCATCGGATTGACCTGCACCCACCCCGCCAGCACCGCGTGCTTGAACAACGCCGAGATCGACCGCCGAAACCGCGCCTGGGAGGAGGCCGACTGCAACGCGCCCGCCCTGTCGTCGGGCTGCGAGCGCCGCCGCCCGTCGGGCTTGCGGGCGAAGGCCAGCAGGACGGCGTCCACATCCTCCCCGGTCAGATCGTCCAGGACCACCTCCTCGCCCGCCAGATCCACGAAGGTGGCCACATCGCGCGCGTACACCTCCGCCGTCGACATCGACAGCGCACCGGTCAGGGTCTTGGCCCGCACCAGCTCCACGTAACGATCGGCCGACTCGCCCACGCTGAGACGATTCAGATCAGCTGGCCGCATGATCCCGGCGACACCCCTCCCGCATCCGGGCGGCCGTCAACGGCCGCTCACCTCGCACCAGTGCCACATTCCCACCCGCCGAAACACCGCCACCGCCGTCACCCACCCGGACGCCGTGGCCGGCCACGACCGCGGGGGAGTGGCCCGCCCCGCGCAGTACCGATCATGTTCATCCCCCCACGGTAGACGAACGCCCGCACCCGCAGGGGCCACCGGAAAAGTCCCGCCGCCCCGTCCCGGCTGGAAGCATAAATCCCCGCGAATGTCCCAGACCGCAAACAACACGAAACCAGCGTGAACAGTGTGTTACGGCCTGCACACCCCCCTACCGAACCACCGCGCCAACCGGGAAGCTGACCTCGTTCCCCGCCCCCGGCAAGCCCCGGAAAGGACGTACATGCTCAGGCGCACCCAGCTGTTCGGCCGCAAAACCCGCGTCACCTTCGCCCTGCCCGCCGACCACCCCACCGGCACCGTCAGCGTCGTCGGCGACTTCAACGACTGGAGGCCCGGCCTCCACGAGATGCGCCGCCGCCGCAACGGCACCCGCACCGTCTCGGTCATCCTGCCCCCCGGAATCCACCGATTCCGCTATCTGGCCACCGGCGGCCTCTGGTTCGACGACGACACCGCCGACCACATCGACCACCACAGCAGCGTCATGCACCTGTGAACCCGGCGACCAGGTGAAACCCCCTCACCCGCCCTCGCCGATCTCGGCCAAGGCCGCCCGCAGACGGCCGGCGAGGTCGAGAGCCTGCCGCACAGACCAGGGGATCACCCCGTTCTCGGTCATCAGCGCGTGATACTGCTGGTGCTCGTAGGGAGTGCCCGCGGGCAACGGGGCGATGTGCCAGTGCAGGTGGGCGTTGCCCTGCCGGCTGCCCAGCGACAACAGATAGGTGCGCTCGCAGGGGACAACGGCCTCGACCGCCAGAGCGACCCGGCGAACCGTCCGCATCAGCCGCAGGTAGGCCTCCTCGTCCAGGTCCCGCACCACGTGCTCGACGTGGGCCTTGGGCGCCACCAGCACCTTGCCGAACATCGTGGGGTAGCGGTCCAGGAAGGCGACGTGGTGCTCGTCCTCGAAGACGATCCGCTCGAGGTCGTATCCGGGGACACCCGCCACGACAGCGCAGACGAAACAGGGGCCAAACCTGACACGCTGGACATAACTAGCCAGATCAAACGATTCTTTCCGCTGGGGGAGTGGCTCACCACCGGAGGGATTCAACCTCATGCTCCTGCCTTCGGCTTGGTTGAACTCATCCAATAAATCTACATTGTAAAGGTGATGGCTGGACTCCAAGATCATTTACAATGGACTAAAGACAGACCTCAACAAACAAGAGGGCCGCAGCCATTCAGGGGTCGTGGCGCCTGGCGTCGGGGGCGGCGATTGAGGTCGGTCGAGGTGCACGACGAGTTCAGGGCACGGATGGTGCGCAGATCGGTTCATACGGCTCGCCTGGCACGTAGAGGTTCCACTCCTCGCGCGTGATTGCCCGCTGGGCCAGGGCGCATACGCCGGCCTCCAGGTCGGGGGGCAGGTTCACGTCCCACAGCCGGATGGTGGCGTCGTATCCGGTGCTGACGAGGGTGCGGCCGTCGGGGGTGAAGGCGATCCCGGAGGCGTCCTGGTCGTGCCCTGTCAGTGGACGGCCGAGCTGCCGTCTGGTGGCGACGTCCCACAGCCGGATCGTGCTGTCGCGGCCGGCGCTCGCGAGGAGCCGGCCGTCGGGACTGAAGGACACCGTCCATACCGCGTGGGTGTGGCCCACCAGCGGCTGGTCCTTCTGCCGGCCTGTGCGCAGGTCCCACAGCCGGATCGTGCGGTCGTTGCTCGCGCTGGCCAGGACCGAACCGTCCATGGTGAACGCGAGGTGTGTGACGGCGTCGATGTGGCCGCGCATCGGGGGGGTTTTCTCGCGGCGCGTGCGTCGATCCCATTGCCGGACGGTCCCGTCGTCCATGCCCGCCGCGAGGGTGGCGCCGTCGGGGGCGAAAGCGAGCGTGGAACCGTGGACACCCGTCACCGGCAGGCCGATCTGCCGGCGGGTGCCCACATCCCAGAACCGTAACGTGCCGTCCGCGCCGGTGCTGGCGAGCATCGTCCCGTCCGGGGTGAAGGCGAGGCCGCGCACCCAGCTGCTGCCGTTGTCCTCGGTGTGGCCGCGCAGGGGCGGCCCGATCTGCCGCTGGGTGGTGACCGTTGGAGGTGGCGAGCGTGTGGCCGTCGGGGGTGATGGCTGCGTCGTAGATGTCGCCGGTGCCGGGCCGGGTGATGGGGCGGCCGGTTTGCCGGCCGTGGATGAGGTTCCAGACGCGGACGGTCCCGTCGGCGCCGGCGCTGGCCAACGTCGTTCCGTCCGGGGAGAAGGCCACGTCCAGCGGCGTGCCGGTGTGGCCGACGAGGGGAGCCCCGATTTGCCGGCGGGTGGGGAGGTCGTACAGGACGATCGTGCCTGCGCCGCCGTCGGTGGCCATCGTGGTGCCGTCAGGGCTGACGGCCAGCGCGGTGCCGGGGCCTTGAAGGGGGGTGCCTAGCTGGCGATGGGTGGTGGTGTCCCACCAGCGCACGGTTCCGTCGCTGTCCGCGCTCAGCAGTTTCGTGCCGTCTGGGGTGTAGGCCACCTTCCACGTCACGATGTTGCCCTTGCGGGTGGCCGGGCGGGGCGTGATCTCGCGGTGCCGGGTCACGTCCCAGAACAGCACGGTCCCGTCCGTACCGGCGGTGGCCAGTGCGCGTCCGTCCGGGCTGAAGGCCATGTCCTCGGCCTGGTCGGCGGTGATCTGGGCGATGCGCCGCCGGGTGGCGACATGCCAGAGGTACAGGATGCCGTCGTCTCCCGCGCCGGCCAGGGTCTCGCCGTCGGGGCTGAGCGCCAGGGCGTTGAAGCGCACGGTCTCTTCGTCAAGGACGCCTGCGATGGTGAGCGGGTCGCCGGCGGGGCGTCGAGCGGCGACGTCCCATACGTGTATCGCGCCCCTGTCGGAGTCTTCTGTGCCGCTCGCGCCGAACAGGAGTCTGCCGTCGGGGCTGAAGGCCACTGCTCGTGCTCGTTCGTCCGGTGCGATCGTGAAGCGTGCGATCGGTCGGCCCGTGGTGATGTTCCACAGCCGCACGGTGTTGTCGTGTCCGGCTGAGGCCAGGGTCTTGCCGTCGGGGCTGAAGGCCACCTCCTCGACGTCGGCGATGTGCCCGGTGAACACGGCTCGGGCCGGGTTGAGGAGTGTGGCGGTCATGGCAGCCCTGGCTTCGGGAGTGTCGTTCATTTTTCGTGCGGCGGCCGCCAGTAGGCGTGACAGCGCCGGATCGGATTCGCTCACGTCCACGCTGCGCCCGGCGAGCTCGCGCGAGCGTGCGGCGTTCTCCTGGGCGTTCGCCTCGGTGGCGCGGTCCAACGCGATTGCGGCGCCTGTCAGGGCTGTCACCAGCAGGGTCGCGAGTGCGGCGATGACGGTGTGGCGGGTGCGCGTGACTCGCGTGGCCGCCCGGTGGCCGGCGTGCAGGAACTCGTGGTGCACGCTGGTCAGTGCGGGGCCGCGTAGGGGGTCGGTGTTCCATCGGGGGAACGCTTCCTGTAGTTCTGACAGGCGGCTGCCTCGGTGGAGGAACGCCGGATCTCGGTTTTTGTCCTGCCAGTCCGCGGCACTGTTCAGGAACTGCCGGAAGGCGATGTGGTCGCTGTGGCCGTCGGCGAGCCAGTTGCTCAGCTTGGGCCACGCGTGCAGCATCGCATCGTGGGCGATCTCGACGGTGCCGTGGGTGCCGCCGTCGCCGCCGAGTACGAGTAGCCGCCGGTCGGTGAACGCCTTCAGCACCGCCTCGATGTCGGTGCTTCGATCGGCCGGGTGTCCGGCGAGCAGTTCGCTTCGCGCCAGTCGGCGGCGTGTCGGCCGTCCGTCGGGCCCGATGTCGGCCAGGTTCAGGAAGACCTCGCGGGTGAGGCGCTGCCGCTCGGTGGGCAGGGTGTCGTAAACCTCGTCCGCGGCGGATTCCACCGCATGTGTGATGCCGCCCATCAGGCCGTAGGCGCGGTTCGTCAGTGTGCGGCCCTGTCGTTTCTCCCAGGTGAGCAGCATCGCCTGTGACAGCAGTGGTAGCGCGCCGCTGCCGTAGCCGCCTTCGTCGGCGTGTGAGCGCAGGTCGCTCAGTACGCTTTCGACCAGGCCGGGTTCCAGTTCCAGGTCGGCTGCTGCCGCGGGTCCGGTGATGGTGCGGCGTAGGTCGGATTCGGTCATCGGGCCGAGTATGAATTGCCCGTCCTGTAGTGGTTTGGCCAGTAGGGGGTGGGCGGCGCAGGTGGCGGCGAAGTCGCCGCGTACGGCCAGGATGACCAGTGCCGGCGTGGCCGCGGCTGCGACGAGTGCGGTGAGGAACGCTTCTCGGTCCTTGCTTTCGGCCAGGAGGAAGACTTCTTCGAATTGGTCGACGACCAGTACAAGCCGGCCGGTTTCGGGCTGATCGGCGTTGGCGAGTACGGCGTGCTGCACGGTCAGGTGCGCGTCTTGTGGATTGGCTTGAAGTGATCGGCGTACCGCACTTGGTTCGAGTCTGCCCAGGGTGCTCAGCCGGACTGCCAGTGTGTCGAGCGGGCGTGAGGTCGGTGTCATCACCACCTGTGGCCAGTGCCCGCAATCTGGGGCGCCGGGTAGCAGGCCGCGGGTCAGCGCCGGCAGCAGTCCTGCGCGTAGCAGTGAGGACTTGCCCGCGCCGGAGGCGCCCGTCATCATGGCCATCCCTGGTGTGGGCAGTCGTTCGGCGAGTTTGCCCAGCAGTGTGGCGGTGGCGCGTTCGCGGCCGTAGAAGATGGGGGAGTGGTTGCGCTCGAATGGCCACAGTCCTCGGTACGGTGCTTCGTCCAGCCATTTGGGGTTGTCGATGTTTGCTCGTGGTGAGGTGGCCGTGCGCCGGTGGACGGCGGCGATCTCTTCGCGTATGAGGGTCAGCTGTACCGACTGCTGGAGGGCGAGATCTCGGTCGTGCCACTGTTCGGCGGCTTGGCGGTGCAGGGTTTCCTGTAGTTGTGTGGCTTTGCCCGACAGGTCGATCAGTAGTTGGCGGAACTCGGCGAAGTTTCCGCTCAACTCGGCGAAGACGGTCGTGAGGTGGGCCTGTAGTCGCTGGTCTTTGTTGATGACCGCCGCTTCGAGGGCGGCTCCTGCCGCGTCGATCTTGTGCAGCACTGCGGCGATAGCCTGGCGGAGGTCCGGCGCGTTGGTGTCGTCGGCTTCCAGCGCTCGCAGGAGGCGGGCGCCGATCTCGTCTTCGATCTCTTCTTGCGAGGGTGGGCGGCCGGCGGTTCGCCGTCGTACCGCGTCCATCGACTTGATGATCACATCGGCCAGCACGTTGCCGCCCACACCGGCGAGCACTTGGGCTCCGGCGGTGACAAGGCCGTCGGTGCCGGTGAGGGCGAGTGGCATCAGGGCGCTGGCGCACAATGTCGCGATGACCGCGTGCGGGGACCGCTTCAGCAGGCTGTTCCCGCTTCGGCGTACCGCCAGGGCGATCCGTGCCCGCGCCGCGTGAGTCTGGGAGTCGCTGGCCTCGTCGCCGGCCTCGTCGGCGGTCGATTCCATGCGCAGTCTCCTCTGTCGGTCCGCGAAGGCACCCGCCTCTGTCTGTTATCGCGGACGAGCCTGGCACCGCTACACCGGTCATGGCCGGCGGGGGAGTGGACAGGGTCTGGGTGTCTTGAGGTTGTTACGACGGTGTTGGGATGCGCTGGTTTGTTGGTGTTCGGTGTGCGGGACTTCCTGCGGGGTGTCGCGTTCGGAGGTGCGTGCTTTCGGTGGTTGAAAGGGAAATTGATCACTTGGCGGGAGAATAGCGATATACCGCACGATTTATACTGACCCGCGATAACATCACTTATCATGGGTCAGAATAACCCCCCGAACAAGGCCTCCGGAGGCCGCCGAGTGACACATGACGGGCACCGTGAGGAGCCGATCGCCGGGCGAATCGTCCGGGTGGGGGAGTGGGGCCCGGAGGGGACGGTCGCGCCCGCCGGTGCGGGAGGGCACACCGCGGCGGACTACGCGCTCAGCGACCGGGTTCGGGCTCGGATCGCCGACGGCGTCCCTCCCAACACGCGGCGCGCTTATGAACGCCAATGGGCCGCTTTCTTCACCTGGTGCGCCGAGCGCGGCCGGGTCGAGCTGCCCGCCACCGGCCACACCCTGGCCGAGTACGTCGAGACGCTGTGCGCCGCCGAGCGGGCCCCGGCCAGCATCGAGCAGGCCATCGCCTGCGTGCGCACCATGCACCGCCTGGCCGGCCACCACAACCAGCCCGCCACCGACGCCGCCCGCCTGGCGCTACGCGCCTACAAACGCGCCCGCGCCGAGACCGGTGCCCGCGGCCAGCGCGAGGCCCCGCCCGTGGGCATCGACGCGCTGCGCGCCATGGTCGGCGCCTGCGACCTGAACACCCGCATCGGCCTGCGCGACCGGCTCCTGCTGGTGCTGGGCCTGGCCCTGATGGGCCGACGCTCCGAACTCGTCGCCCTGACCTGCGACGACGTCCGCGAGGTTCCCGACGGGCTGGAGGTCACCATCCGCACCTCCAAGACCGACAAGGACAGCCGGGGCGAGACCATCGCCATCCCCCGTGGCAGCCACCCCCTGACCGACCCCGTCGCCGTCTGGACCGACTGGATGGCTGTACTCAGCGAGACAGGACAGACCTCCGGGCGACTGCTGCGTCGCATTGACCGGCACGGCAACCTCGGACCCCGCCTCGGTGCCGATGCCGTCAACGTCATCGTCCGCGACCTCGCCGTCCGCGCCGCCGTCGCCGGCGCCGAGACCTTCACCGCGCACAGCCTGCGCGCCGGAGGCGCCACCGTCGCCTACGCCGCGGGCGTCCCGGTCTCCGTCATCGCCAAGCACGGCCGCTGGGCTCCGGCCTCCCCGGTCGTGCTGCGCTACATCCGCGCCGTCGACCGCTGGCGCGACAACGCCATGCGAAACGTCGGCCTGTGAGCCCGCCATCGCGAAAAGTGGCGCCTGTTCCGGCGTGGGCGATCTCGGGCCGCGACCGGTCGCGGCCCGGCAGGGCGATGGTGTGGTCGATGGCCGAGGCGTGGGCGCGGCGATCGGCTCACGTATCCGCCCCCCCTCGGGGAACAACGCCGCGCGTCTGCCGGCCCGCTGGGACGCCGACTCGGAACGGGCCTTCGTCCGCAAGATGAACGCGGTCGCCGCCAAGCCGGACATGAAGAACACCACCTACACCGGAGCGAGCGGAAGCCGGTCGAGGTCGCGAACCCGCAGGAGCGCCAATGTGTGCTTCTCGCCACCTGGCCTCCCGCTCGCCACCTGGCCTCCCGAATGACCTCATCAGGCAGACCACCCGGCAAGCCCGCAGCAAGAACCGGGCGAGTGGACCGCCATCTGCTCGCCTCGGCTTCGCCGCACCGCGTCTGTATCCCGCAGCCCGCGTGACGCGTTCTCGTCCAACGTCACGCTCCCAGCGCAGGCATGCACCGTGCTGCGCGCCCCCCAACAACTCGGGGCCAAAGTTCGCCATCGCCGGCCGTCGCCCCCGGAGCAGATGAAAGAGCACCGGCAGAACGGCCAGATGGTCACGAAACATCTCAAATTCGGACATTAGCGCCGGGGGAGTCTATCGCTCATGTCGCCACCGCTTGCGTCACGTAACGGTCCTGTCGCGTATCGCGGCCGGAGTCCGCGCCGGATGAGATCAAGTGAGACAACTCGCTTCATGGAGCAGGCTCAGCGAGACGGCCGGGCCGCAGGCTCCTCGCCGGAGCAGATTCACTGAGACGGGACATGAGACGAGGGCCGCGTTCCGCGAGACAGGGCAAGAACACTGCTTTGCGGGCTTGAGATGGGGCGTTCTTTAACCATACAGAATTGAGCTTCTGTATGGTTAAGGATGTTTTGTGCTGATAGGGGGTGTGCGGTGTGCCCGTGCGGGTTTTTGCCTGCAGGGTGCTCCCCGCCGCGCGAAGGCGGAGAACGGTGCGGCTTTCTCCCGGGTGCGCCATGGCGCCCGGAGCCCTTTTCCGTGCATGATCACCCCCGCTTGATCGTTTCGTCAAACAAGATCCACAAGCCGCCGGACCGTCCAAAATGATCAAGGGGCTGAGGTTCCGCTGTTTGATGGCAGCGGCTGTCATCGTTCACGAAATCGGCGCCCAGGTGGCCTCTCCCCCATGCCGTCAGGGCAAATATTCGCCTTGGTGGACGAATGTGGGCAGGTCAGTGCCGCTGAAGATCCTCACGGCCGGCAAGCCGCTCTGGATCCGATGGTGGACCACTCCCCCGGTTGGTGATCTCACCGATGGGGCGCGGGCGTGATACCCGGCATCGGGCGACGGTGACTGCGACCGGTGGGTGGCGATGAGACCCATGGCGTAACGGGAAGGTTACCGACGGTACCGGCGAAGGGCACAGGGCGCACGAGAACGAGCAGCGCAGGCCCACCGCGTTCGCCGAAGCGTGGGAGAGCCACCTGGCCGCGCTGCTGGCCCAAGACACCGTGAAGATATCGGGCCGGTCACCGATCACTGCCGCCGGTCGACGCCCGGTTTAGCCGGGCGGCTCCGCCAGCCGCTCCGGCCGGGTCCAACCGGACCAGCCACGCTCGCGCATCAGATCCAGCAACCGCTTCGACCGCGGGTCGGACTCGGCGGCAAGTGCGTCGATAAGGTCAAACGCTAGATCATGGTGCGTCATCTCGCCGGAAGTGTATGCCTGCTCGGCCAGGCCGGCCAGGATGTCGGCGGATTCCTCCAGACGCGGGTCGTCGCCTGCGCCGCCTTCCAACAGCTCCGACAGGATCCGATAGAGGCGAACGATTCGCGGGTCATCGAGCTGCGTGAATTTCCCGGGCATAACCTCGCGGATGTAATCGGGCCAGCGAGCCGCAACCAGGATCCACCCGTCCCGCTCACCCTCCACCACCCGCTCTGACACCCCGATCTCCCGAAGCCGATCGAGAAAGGCGACCACCTCCGGCGGGAGCGCCAGACTGTCCCCGGAAGCGAGCTGCGCGATCTGCTTGCGGCTGGCCTCAAGCCGTTCGATCTCCTCGCGCAGGTGACCGTCGATCCTTTGGACCGCTTCGGTAAAGGTCGACGCGTCGGCTTCGAGCATCTGACCGATCTGAGACAGCGGTACGCCCGCGCCGGCGAGGGTGTAGATCTTGATGAGGGACACGACCGCCGTTGCGCCATACCGCCGGTAACCCGAGGCGTCCCGCTCCGGCTCGGGCAGGAGTCCGATTTGGTGATAGTGCCGCACCGCCCGCACCGTGACGCCGGCATAAGCCGCCAGTTGACCAATCGTCAGCATGCTCTGATCCTGCCCTCAAACTCGCCCAGACTCGGCCGACGCCGGCTCAGGAGAGCCTGCAACGGTAGGAGATGGCGGTCCAGACGTCGGTGCCGACCGGTCACTGTGTGAGCAGGTCGCGGATCGTGTTGACGATGGGGGCCACCGGCTGGTTCTCGGCGAAGACGCGCAGCGGGCCGGGCATGGTGTCGGTGGGCACGAAGGCCGAGCTGAGGAACGGCAGGAAGATGAGCGGGTAGGAGAGCTCGGAGTTCCACACGCGGGCTGTCTCAACCAAGGCAGGACCGGACGGCCTTGGCCAGGTTCGACGCCCGCGGGTCGTCGGGCCGGAAGTTCCAGAGGTTCGTGACGTAGCCGAAGCCAACACCGGCATCGGGGTCGCCGAGGGCGATCGATCCGCCGGAGCCCGGGTGGCCGAACGACCCCGGCCCGACCATCGGCGCCGGAGGGCATGCTCGCCAGAACCCCAGCGACATGTAGAAGGAGCGGTCGGCCGGGATGTTCAGGCCCGGCGGCAGTCCGTACATCCGCGTCTTGTCGGTCTGGACGGCTGTCATCCTCTCGACCGTTGACGGATCGAGCAGCCGCACTCCGTCGACGTCGCTGACCGTGGCGGCGTACATCCGCGCCAGCGAGTGCGCGTCCGCGAGCATGTTCGCGGCCGGGAACTCCGCCGCGCGCCAGGCACGCGTCAACACATACTCCCCGGACGCGTTGTCCAAGGCGCCGCCGAGCTCGCCGGCGCGCATCTGGATCGAGCCCGGACTCCACATCGATTCGACCCATGCGGTGACCGTCTCCGCATCGAGCCCGGTCGTCGCGATCATCCCGGCGAGCAGCTCCTCCACGCTGAACGGAGCGGCGTAGTGGAGCCGGGCCACCCGTTCCTCGTGTTCCTCGGGCAGCCCGATCCAGGCGCTCAGCCCGAGCGGGGCGGCCACCTCCTCGGCGAAGAACGTGCCCAGGGACTTGCCGCAGATCCGGCGCACGACCTCCCCGACCAGGAACCCGAACGTGACGGCGTGGTAGACGTGCTCGGTGCCCGGCTGCCACAGCGGCTTCTGCGCCTCGAGTGCGCGGATGACCGGGTGCCATGCGCACGCCTGCTCGAACGTCAGCGGTCCGTCGACGAGCGGGAGACCGGCCTGGTGTGACAGCAGCCAGCGCACTTTGATCTGTTCCTTGCCGTTGGCGCCGAACTCCGGCCAGTACTGGGCCACCGGGGCGTCCAGATCCAGCTCACCGCGCTGTGCCAGCAGATGGGCACAGATCGCGGTGGCGCCCTTCGTCGTGGATGCGACGTGGACGATCGTGTCGTTGCGCCACGGTCGGTTCGCCTCGCGATCGGCGAGCCCGCCCCACAGGTTGGCGACGGGGCGGCCGCCCACGTAGACGCTGCACGCCGCACCGACCTCGCCGGGGGCCTCGAAGTTCGCGCGGAACGCGTCAGCGAGCTTTCCCCAGCCTTCCGCCACACCGTGTTCGAGATCGTCACCGCCACCGCTCATGAAAGCGTTGTCGCGGCCCTGATCGGCTGTCATTCGGATATCCATTCTCTCGTTACGGTTTGTCGCCCGGGTACCGCCGTCGATGGCGTTGGTCAGTCCTTTCCCCCTTGGACTGATCCACTGACCCTCCAGGTGGTTCCAAGCATGGAGGGCTGACGCAGCGTCAAGGTCAAGCCCACAGGGCAGATTCGATTCGTCTGCGTACGTCGATCGTCCGGAACCCGGCGCCGTCCTGCCGGGCGGGCGCGCACCGCCTCTACTGGGAGTGCACCACCATGGAGCCGCGCTCGATGTGGCGGGGCCGAGGCCACGATCCGGGAGATCCGCCTGGGCGTCGGCGGCTCGATCCGCTCCTCGCGCAGGTGCCTGAGCAGTTCCTCCCGAACTCGGTCAGGCCGCCGCTGCGCGTGTGCGACCTTCCAGGTCGGCCACATCGCCGGCTTCGTCGCGTCCGCCGTCGTGCAGGTGCGAAAACCCAGGTGCGTGCGGATTTGATGGCGGTGGTACTCGATCGTGGAGCCGGACCACTCATAGAAGCCCAGCTCCGACGCGGGAACCTGGACCTGCTTGGCCACGTGATCGATCATGTCGTCCGGCAGCTCTGAACGGCCGCGCGGGAACCGGCCGTACCGCGTGTAGAACTTCAGCAAGATCGCGAAGCCAAGTCGCGTGGCGTCGCGCTTTCCGGCGACTAGGCCTCGCTCTTCGTCCAGGATCGTCCAGTGCTCGGCCAGCTCATCGATGTGCATCGGGGGTGTTTCATGACCATCCAGCATTGACCAGGCAAGCCACAGCACGATCAGCGCCGTTTGGGGCTCATGACACGTTTCTTACCAGCACCCCATGTTGAATCGGCTACGGTCTGAGCGTTTCACGTGCTGTCGGGCCGGTGGGTGTCGCGGAGGAGGTCGGTGGTGGCCTGCCACAGCGCGCGTTGGGTCGCCTCGTCGCGGCCGATCTCGGGGCACTCCAACGGCTGGGCGGTCTTGGCGGCGAAGTAGCCTCCCGTGACGTGGGCGAAGGCGGGGTCGGTCGCGAGTTTCACGATGATGTCGGCGCCGTGGCGGGGGTTGCCGATGTTCAGCCGGGTGAGGATCTTCTCCAGGGTTCGGGCTAGGGGGAGTTCACGCCCGAGCCCGGTGGTGTTGAAGCCTGGGCACAGGCAGGTGACCGCGACGCCCGTTCCCTCGAGCCGGCGACCGAGTTCCTGGGTGAACATGATGTCCATCAGTTTGGTCCGGCCGTACAACGGGTTCGACTCGCGGCGGGTGAAGTCCGCCGTGTCGGTCAGGTCCTTGAGCGGGTCGATGGTGTGGATTCGGCGTGAGGCCCGGGAGGCGACCGTGACGATGCGGGCGGGGGCCGAGGCGGTGAGCTTGTCGCGCAGGGCGTTGGTGAGCACCCAGGGGGCGAGGTAGTTGACCGCGGTCATCTCGGCGAATCCCTCGGAGGTGACCCGCTGGGAGAAGGCGTGCAGACCCGCGTTGTTGATCAGTACGTCGATGCGCGGGTAGTGCGCGTCGATCCGCTCCGCGGAGCGCCGGACGTCGGCGAGCAGGGACAGGTCGGCGAGGAAGACATCGACCGGGGTCTGTGGGGCGACCTGTTCGATCTCCTGGCGCAGCGCGTCTGCTTTGTTCCTGCTGCGGGCGACGATGCCGAGGCGGGCGCCGGTGCGGGCCAGGTCGAGAGCGGCCAGGCGGCCCAGGCCGTTCGTCGCACCGGTCATGACGATGACGGGCCGGGTGTCCATGGGTTCTCCTTTTCACGATAATGGTGAGGTACCTCATTAAGGTAGCATTTCGATGAGGTACCTCACCAATTGAGTGACGGCGAGAGGAGACGACCATGAAGGACCGGATGGCGACGCCCGCGGAGATCGGCCTGCGGTACCTGTCGCTCGGATACCGCCTGCGCAAGGTCGTCGACGACGGCATGACGGCCGGAGGACTGTCATTGGCCCGTACGAAGGTCCTGCGGGTGCTCGATGGGCGCGGTGTCATGCGGCAGTCGTCACTGGCGCGGGAACTCGGTCACGCCCCCCGGTCGGTCACCCAGTCCGTCGAGGCCCTGGAGCGCGAGGGACTGATCGAACGGGCGGCGGATCCCGGGGACGGGCGGTCCAAACTCGTCAGCCTCACCCCCGAGGGCGCCAGAGCGCTGGCCGCCGGTACGGCGGCGGGCGAACGCGTCCTGCGCGAGATATTCGGGACGCTGGACAGCGAGCAACTGGCAGACCTGGGCAAACTCCTCGACGCCATCGACGCGGCCTTCGACGCCTGACACACTGCCGCAAGAAGCAAGGAGCGAGAACCCGGCCGCGGCTACCAACCCACCCGGTCGAAGGCCACCTTCGATGTCTTCACGATCACTTTCGAAGGACGTCTGTCAGTCGGCCAGGAGTAGATGACCGAGAGGAAGTCGTCGAGGTTGGTAGCCGGTCCGCGGTACGGCTCAGCGGCGCCCTGGCGCCGGCCTTGCGCCGTCTTCGAGCCGCCGGTGCCCGCCGGACCGCTCCGGCCGTGAGCCGCCGGACCTCTCGCGCCCGGGCCGGAGCGACATCCGCCCCGGCCCGGGCGCGCGGCCGACGGGTGCCGGACGGCCGGTCAGGGGTTCTTGACGATCGGCGTTTCGGCGGGCTTGTGGTCCGGCGTGCCCGCCGGCATCCGGTCCACCTTGTGCTTCGGCTCGCCGGTCGGCGGCTGCTCCACCTGGTCGGCGGGCGGGGCCGTGACCGTCACCGGGGTGCCGAAGTCCTTGAAGTCCAGGACGTTTCGCTGGCCGGTGCCGCCGAAGACGACTTCCAGCCGCCGGACCCGTCCCTGCTCGTCCACGTTCACGGCTCCCGTGATCTCCGCCGCCCCGTCCACGGCCTCCTTGAGGCCGGGCTCCCTCTCATCCTTCAGCGAGAACGTGAACCTCTGGCCGGTCCAGCCCTGGCCGGAGGCGGAGCCGTCCTCACGGACGTCGGTGGCCGAACGGAGTCGTCGCAGGGCCGCCTGAGGGTCCAGTGGAGCGAGCTTGACCAGGGCGACAACCTGCGGAGCGTTCTTCAGCTCCTCCTCGATGCGCGCGGAGACCATCCACTTTCCCTCGCGCTGCTGCCGGACGTACATCAGGTCGCCGATGAACCGGGTTTCGGCCCCGTCCCCGGCCCTGGTGATGACGCCCACGCGCTGGGCGGGGTCGAAGGCGCCGTCGAAGGTCTTGGCACCGCTGGTGCTGTGGATCCGGTAGCTCTCCCGGCTGGTGTTCTCGGCCGCGGCGGCCACCTGGGCCTGCGCCGAGGGCTGGCCCGCCGGCAGGAACAACGCGACCACCCCCACCGCGGCCGCGACGCCCATCGAGGCGATCGGGACCAGGACCCGGGCCGGTCCCCGCCTCGGCGTCGCGGCCGCCGGTGCCGGTATCGCGGGCATGAGGTCGATGCCCGCCGGCCGATCCTCGGTGGCCCTGACGAGCAGTGCGCGGATTTCTCTCTCGTTCATGAACGGCTCCTCGTGGTGGTGTCTCACCGGATCCCACTCCCCTGTGCCTCGGTTCGGTTGACCACGGTGTCCGGCGAGATCATCCGCCGCATCGCCCGCAGGCCGCGATGCGTGTGGGTTTTGACCGTTCCCGCCGAACAGCCCATCAGATCGGCGACCTCCGTCTCCGGCAGGTCCACGAAGAAGCGCAGCACCAGAGCCGTCCGCTGCCTGACCGGCAGCCTCGCCAGCGCGTTCCGGACGTCCTCGGCCACCGCCCGGGCCTCTCCCCCGTCCCCGAGGCCGGGCAGGTCGGGCAGGTCGGCGCGCGGGATCTCACGGCGCCACCGGGCACGCCACCAGGATCGATGGGTGTTGACCAGGATGCGGCGCAGGTAGGCGTCCGGTTCACTGCTGGTGTCCAGCCGATGCCACACCCGGTACAGCTTGCCGAGGCAGGACTGCAGGAGATCCTCGGCCGTGTGCCAGTCCCCGGTGAGCAGGACCGCCGTTTTCAGGTGGTGGTCGCCCCGGTGCCGCACGAAGTCCACGAAATCCGCGTCCACCCGGTCTCCTCTCGTCGGTGAAATCTCGTCGGTGAAATCTCTTCGGTGAAAGCCACCCCTGACACTCCCTGGGCCACACCCCGGGTTGACCGGAAGAGCATGAAGTATCGAGAAATTTCCGCTACGCACGACAATCACCCCGGACAGGTGGCCTGACGAGCGCCGGCGAGCCTCGGCCGCCGCGGCGATCCGAGCCAGGCCCGGGGTGGGGTGGGGATCGCGGCGCCGCCTGATCGGGACTTGTCGCCCGGTACGGCGAACACGCTCCCCGGCACGGCCACCACCAGCGGTACGGCGACGACCAGGTGGGATCGAGGTTGTCACAACATCCGACCGCCCGGCGAGGCAGATCAAGACCTGGCGCGCTCTGGCCACCCGCTACGACAAAGCCCCGGAAAGCTCCGAGGCCGGACTCCACCTCCGAGGCTCGATCCTGTGGCTGAAGCTCCTCACCTCAACCACGTGATCCGAACTCTGAACAGCTCCTAGCGGCGAGGTGGTCGCGCGGGGCGGCTCTCGAGTGCCGCCAGGGCCTCGCGCGCCTCGGTGGCCCAGTGCGCCGCCCCCCACAGCTCGGCGATGGTGGCCGACCGGGTGAAGTGGTCGGCCGCCTCCTCGTCGCGGCCCAGCAGCAGGGCCAGCTCGCCGAGTGTGTGCGCGACCGGGCGCAGGGCCAGCGACAGGCTCGTGGCTCCGGCGGGCGGGCCGTCTCGGTGGGGCAGCAGGGTCGCGTACAGCTCCGCCGCGGCGTCCCGTTCGTCGAGCGCCACCACGGCCATCGCCCGGAGCGTCGCGAAGAGCGCGAAGAAGAAGTCGGGGCGGATCGCCACGGCCTGCTCGCGGATCCGCCGGGCCTCCTCGGTCCGGCCGCCGGCGGCCAGCGCCACGGCGAGCAGATCGGCGAAGAACGGGCCGTGGTCGTCGAGCAGCGCCTGGGCGGCGGGGACGGACTCGGCGATGCGTCCGCGCGAGGCCTGAACGGCGGCCAGCGCGAGCTGGAGGTAGCCGGTGGCGTGCAGTGAGCCGTGCCGGGCCATCCGCTCGGCCGTCTCGGTGTAGAGCCGCTCCGCTTCGTCGAACCTCCCTTCGACGTGTGCGAACATCGCCAGCGCGCATTCGCAGGCACCGACCGCCTCGGCCATCCGGTAGGCGCGGGCCGGCTCCAGCGTCTCGCCGATCAGCCGGCGCAGCGCCGGCACGTCGTTCATCGCGGCGGCCGCGTTGGCCTGCACGAGGAGCCCGGTCACGCGGTACGCGGGCAGGTCGTGCTCGATGCCGATCGCGGTGAGTTCCCGGCACAGTTCGGCCCGCCCGGGCAGTTCGAGGCCGTTCTGATCGCGGGCCAGGGCCGCGATCGCGGATGCCCTCAGCCGGGGGTCGCCGAGGGTGGCGGAGAGGGCGAGAGCCTCCTCGGCGGCGGCCCGCGCCGTCGGATCGGCCTCGCCGATCAGCTCATGGGCATAGGCCACCAGCAACCGGCACCGATCCGCCGGATCAAGATCGGGCCGCGCGAGCAGGCGGCTCAGCCGCGTCACCATGGGCCGGTCCACGACACCGTACGGGCGGGTCTGCCAAGGGGTCGGCTCGGTCCACGCCGTGAACGCGGCGATCATCAGGTCATCGCGGTGGGCCGACTCGGCGAACTCCACGGCTCGCTGCCGGGTCTTTCGGGCGGCCGCGACCGCGCCGGCCCGCACCTGGGCCCGGAGCAGCCTGCCGAGCAGGGCGACGCGATCGCTCGGATCGCGGTCCTGGCGGGGGATCCGGTCGAAGCTCGCCACCGCGTCGGTGAGCAGGGCGACGGCCACGTCATGGGCGTACCGGGCCTCGGCCGGTTCGGCGGCCCGCACGCCGTACTGCACGGCCTTCGCCGCGGTCGCCGCCGACGCCGCCCGGCTGTAGTGATGAGCCAGTGCCGCGAGCCCGGCCGGATCGTCGCCGAGGCCGGCGCGGTCCAGGGCGGCGGCGATCCGCCCGTGCATCCGGGTGGCCCGCAGCCGGCTCACATCGGCGACGAGCGTGTCCCGGACGAGCGCGTGAACGAACCGAACCCGGCCCGGACCGGGTTCGATCAGCAGCCCGGCGATGAGACCGGCTTCGAGCGCGTCCAGCACGCCGTCCTCATCGGTGTCGGCGGCGCCCACGAGGACGTCCACCTCCGCCTCCCGTCCGGCGACCGCCGCCAGCCGCAGCACGGCGACCGCCGGCTCGGGGAGGCGGGCAAGCCGACGCCGCAGCACGTCCCGTACCCCTTCGGGCACGTCGGACAGTGCCACCAGGGCGCCCTCGCTGCTCAACAGCCGGGCGCTCTCGCGCACGTAGAAGGGATTGCCGCCGGTCCGCTCGGCCAGCGCGGCCACGGTCGCGTCGTCGGTGGCGCACACCTCGCGGACGAGCTGCGCCACGGCCTGCTCGGGCAGTCCCGCCAAGGGAAGTCGCAGCGGCGCGGACCGGGCGAGGACGGCGAGGGCCTCGGTGAGCTGCCCGCCGACCTCGTCGGGGCGGTAGGCGGCCACGAGGAGAATCGGAGCACGCACCCCGGCGACACCGCTCAGCATCGCGAGGGTCTGGGCGTCGGCCCAGTGGAGGTCGTCGAGGACGACGGCCAGCGGACGCTCCCGGGCCACCGCCGCGAGCCAGGACCACACCGCCCGGTGGAGCCGGAACCGTCCTTCGGTGGCGTCGGCGCCGCCTGTGTTCGCCGTATCGGTCAGCAGCGGTGCGAGGTCGGTGGCGAATTCCCCGGACGGGGGCACGCTTTCGGCCAGCCCACGCGACACCTCTGCCCAGGCCCACGCCGGTGGGGCGCTTTCGGTGTCGGGGCAGCGACCGGTGGCGACGAGCCAACCGTCCTGCTCCAGGCGCTCGGTCAGCCGCCCGAGCAGTGCGGACTTCCCCAGCCCCGCCTCTCCCGTCACCAGCGCGACCCGAGGTCCCGCGGTGGTGGCCGCCGTGGTCGCGGTCGCGACCAGCGCCGACAGTTCGGCGTCACGCCCGACGAACGGCTCCGCCGCGGGCGCGCCTGGGAGCGCGCCCCGGGTTCGGTCGCGCGGCGGCACCGCAGTCGCGGCCGGCGACGGCCGGACGGGCGCCCTCTCGCGTATGAGAACCGATGGCCGCTCCCCCGGACCCGGCACCGAGGCGCGCAGCACCTCCATGCGCTGCGTGAGGATCGCCTCTTCGAGCGCGGCCAGCTGCGGGCCGGGATCGAGGCCGAGGTCCGTCGCGAAGATCTCCCGCGCGCGGCGGAGCGCCGCCAGCGCGTCGGCCTGCCGTCCGCTGCCCCACAGGGCCAGGGCGTGCAGCCGCCAGCCCTCCTCCCGCAACGGCTCGTCGCGGGTGAGGCGCCCGGCCTCGGGCACCACCGTGGCGACATCTCCCGCGTACAGGCCGGTCGCCACGTGAAGTTCCTGTGCGGCCAGTCGCAGCTCGCCGAGGCGAGCCGTCTCGTCGGTGGCCCACGGCTCGTCGGCCACCTCGGCGAACGCCGGTCCCCGCCACAGCCCCAGCGCCTCGGCCAGCAGGGCCCTGGCGGCCACCGGGTCGTCGGCCGTGACCGCGCGGGCCTCGCTCAGCAGATCCTCGAAGCGCCAGGCGTCCACCGCTTCCGGCGGGAGGCGCAGCGCATAACCGGGAGGTGCGCTGACCAGGAGCCGGGCGGGAGCCCGCGGCGGCCGTCCGGGCTCCAGCAGCCGCCGCAGGTTGGACACGTACGCCTGCAGGGAGGTCACGGCCCTGGCGGGGGGTTCGCCGCGCCACAGGTCGTCGATCAGCCGGTCGACCGACACGACCTGCCCGCGCGCGGCCACCAGCAGGGCGAGGACCCCGCGCTGCCGCGGTCCTCCGAGGGGGACCGCGACGCCGCCGGTCTCCGCCGCGAAGGAGCCGAGCACCCTGATCAAGACCATGACGCCGCACATCGTAGCCACCCGCCCGGGGCCGCCCGGTTCCATGACGACTCCAAATGGCCTCCAAGACCCCCGGCGGAGTCTGTTCACAGCGCCGGGAACCGACGAAAGGCAGACCCCCATGACCGTCAACACCCACGAGATGGTGGTCGTCCACCGCGCCCTCCGCCGCGAGGCGCGGCTGCTCGCCGGACTCATCGCGGCGGTCGCCCCGGGTGACACCGCCCGCGCCCGGGTACTCGCCGACCACTTCCGCGACTACCGGCTCGGGCTGCACAACCATCACAACGGCGAGGACGAGCTTCTCTGGCCGCTCCTGCTGGCCCGGGTCGATCTGGCACGCCGTCGGCCGGCCTCGCTACGCCCGCCACATCCGGCGCGTCCGCGGCTGAACCGCCTCCCGGCGTCGAACTCACCTTTCACCCAAGGAGAAGACAATGCTCACCCCCATCGCGTACGGCCTGGCCATTTCGCTCGACGTCTTCGTCGTCTTCATCGGCGTGCGGTTCCTGCTGGTGCCCCGCGCCGCGGCCGCCGGCTACGGCGTTCCGGCCAAGCCGGACGGGGACGCCGCGTATCTGACCGTCAAGGGCCTGCGCGACTTCAGCTACGGCATCCTCGGCCTCGCGCTGCTGGCCTTCGCGGGCGCCCACGCCGCGGGATGGTTCATGCTGGTCGTCGCCCTCAACCCCCTCGGTGACACCCTCATCGTCCTGCGTCACGGCGGCACCAAGGCGACGGCCTTCGGCATCCACTTCGCCACCGCCGTGATCGTGCTCATCAGCGCCGCCCTGCTCTTCGCCATCTGAACCGAGTACGACAAGAAACAGGCCACGCGGTGGGGGCCGGCCTTGATGCCGGTTCGGCCGGGGGGCGGGTGCGGATGATCTGTTCCTTCGAAAGGCGGAGGGCCGGGTGGTCCGAGGCGGCCTGGGAAGGCCGCCTCGGACCGGATGGATGCGTTGGTGGTCAGCCGGCGTACGGGGCGGCGACGTCGAGGATCCAGGTGACGCCGAAGCGGTCGGTCAGCATCCCGAAGCCCGGGGCCCACCGCGACGGGCCGTACTTCTCGATGAGGTCGGCGCCGTCGGCGAGCTTGTCCCACAGCGCGCCGACCTCATCGGCGGTTTCGCCGCGGACGGACACGAAGAACCGCTCGCCGGTCAGTGTCATGCCGTGCTCGCGGGTGGTGGCGGCGGGCGCGGTGGCGGCCGGTGCCTGGCCGGGCACGTCGTAGGCCATGATGCTGAAGCCGTTGTCGGCCGTGACCTGGCCGAAGACGATCTTGTCGGCGTCGGGCAGTTCCTTCGGCATGCCGAAGTCGCCGTAGGCGATGGTGGTGAGGTGGCCGCCGAACACGGTCTGGTAGAACTCCAGCGCCGCGCGGGCGTCGCCGCGGAAGTTCAGGTGGGTGGTGGTGGAGATGGCCATGCTGGTGACTCCTTGTTGATTTTCCGGGCGCGGTACGCCTGGTATGGGCCCTCAGGTCTCATTCGAGAGAGCCGGGAAGAGGGTGGCGGGCGGCCGAATCGGGTGGCTGACCGGTTCGAGACGAAGATTCGCAGGGGTAGGTGACAGGGTGTGGCACCTACTGTGGGCAGAATCAGGTTCATGCCGAAGACTTCTGCCCGCCTGCTGGCCCTGCTGTCGCTGCTGCAGACCCGCCGGGACTGGTCCGGCACGGTGCTGGCCGATCGCCTGGACGTCAGCCTGCGCACCGTGCGCCGCGACGTCGACCGGCTCCGCGAGCTCGGCTACCCCATCGCCGCCGTCAAAGGCCCTGACGGCGGCTACCGGCTCGGCGCCGGCACCGAACTACCTCCGCTGCTGTTCGACGACGAACAGGCCGTCGCCCTCACCATCGCCCTGCAGATCGCCGCCACCACCTCCGGCAACGGCCTCGCCGAACCCGCCGAACGGGCACTGAACACCATCCGGCAGGTCATGCCCTCCCGGCTCCGGCACCGCATCGACGCGCTGCGCGTCACCGCCGTCGAACGACCCCTCACCCGGCCGGCCACCCCGGTCGACGGTGATGTGCTCCTGACCATCAGCGCCGCCGTCCACGCCCGCGAGATCCTGCGCTTCGACTACGGTGCCGGGGCCACGGACGAATCCCCGCGCCGCGTCGAACCCCACCACGTCATCACCTGGGACGGGCGCTGGTACCTCATCGCCTGGGATCTCGGCCGCGACGACTGGCGCATCTTCCGCGCCGACCGGATCATCCCGCGCACCCCCAACGGGCCCCGGTTCACTCCACGCGTACTGCCCGGAGGAGACGCCGCCACCTTCGTCACCGGCACGTTCCGCGGCTCCGGCGACGCCTTGGGCGACTGGCCCTGCCAGGGCACGGTGATCCTCGACCTGCCCGCCGCCACCGTGGCCCTCTACACCCGCGACGGACTCGTCGAGGAGATCAGCCCCTACCGCTGCCGGCTCACCCTCGGGTCCTGGTCCTGGCCCAGCCTCGCCGCCGCCATCGCCCGCTACGACGCCGACATCGAAGTCATCGGCCCCGACGAACTCACCGGCGCCTTCGCACACCTCGCCCGCCGATTCACCAGAATCGCAGTCGGCCACGGCATCACATCGCCGACATCCTGACTCGGCCCTCCGCTGTCGTCCCCGGCGCCGTGCCCCTGCCGATCCCACCCGCGCGCAAGCGCCCCCGCGGCCGCCCCTGACCAGCGCTTCCAGCCGCCGCTCCCCCGAAGCCCCGCTTTCCCCGGCCGGTGAACCGGCCACCGCCGGCTTCGCCCGCGTCCACGCCGTCAACGTGATCGGCGCGATGCGGTGCTGGCTCAGTCGTCGTGGGCGATGAGCTTGAGCTGCCGCCACAGCAGCACCACGAACACCGCCGAACCGGCGAAGGCGAACCAGAAGGGCGCCGCGACACCGAAGCGGGTGGCCAGGAGGCCGCCGATCAACGAGCCGACCACCAGGCCGGCGTAGACGCAGACGGTGTTGACGCTGCCCACTCGGCCCTGCAGTTCGCGCGGGACCGCGCGCTGGCGGACGGTGACCGAGGTCGTGCCCCAGATGAAGGCGTGTGCGCCGAAGGCCAGGAAGATGCCTCCGGCGACCCATGGCGAATGGGTCAGGGCCAGGCCCAGGTGAGTGAACGTCTCGATGATGAGTCCGATCCGCATCAGGGCGCCGAGGCTCACCCTGCGGGTGATGGCCCCGTACAGGCCGGTGCCGATCAAGCCGCCGATCCCGCCGATGGTGGTCATCAGGGCGAAGCCCAGGGCGCCGAGGCCGAGCTGCTCCTGGGTGTAGAGGACGAGAACCGACCAGGCCGCGCCGAACGTGAAGTTGAAGATCAGAATGGTGAGCGCCAGCGTGCGGACCGCCGCGTGCTGGACGGTCCAGCTGAACCCGGCGATCAGTTCCCGTACGGTGTTGGGCCTGAGATCGTCGCCCTGCCGGCTGTGCGGCGGTAGCGTGATCCGGGAGACCAGGACGATCCCCGCCACCACCAGGAGCAGCTGGCCCGCGAACGGCCAGGTCAGGCCTAGGCCGAACAGTGCCGCGCCGATCGGCGGCCCGGCGAGCTGATTGAGCGTGATGAACCCCGTGCCCAGGCGGGCGTTGGCGATGACGAGATCGTCCTTGCCGACCATCATGGGGGTCAGCGTGGCCGTCGCGTTGTCGGCGAACACCTCGGCGATGGATCGGAGCGTGAGCGCCACCAGGGCCGTCGCCACGGTCACGGTGCCGGTCACCATGAGCGCGACGAGCGCCGCCAGCACCACGGCCCGCGCCGCGTTCGCGACGAGCACGATCCTGCGCCGGTCGTACCGATCCGACAGCACGCCCGCATACAGGCTGAACAGCAGTGGCGGAGCCCAGCCCACCAGGGCCGACAGTGAAATCATCAGCGGGTCGCGGGTCAACGTCGCGATCAGCAGCGGGCCCGCCGCGGCCGCGATCCCGTCGCCGAGATTCGTCAGCCAGCTCGAGGCCAGCAACCACCGGAATCCTGTCCCCAGCCGGGCGGGCAGGACTCGCTCCACGATTGTGATCACGAGCGCAAGACCATACGTTTCACGAGCGTCCACGGCAACGTGTTTTCGCGTCTACGCGCCATGTGAGGGCGCCCGCGTTCGCCGGCGGCAACGTGGGCCGGCTCCTCGCCTCGGGAACCCAGGCGGCGGTGGCGCTCCCCCGGAAGACATCGCCGGCGCTCAACCGGCAGAGAGGGCGCCCTGTGAAGATGGGCTCAGATCAGGCCTGTCGATCTCCAGACGCGTACGAGCACGTCGAGCTGTGCCGGGTTGTAGAGATCGAGCAACGCTTCGATGACGGTGCCGGCTGCCGCTTTTTGCCCGGATGTCGCTTGCTCGGTGATCTGCGGCGGCGCCGGGTGCTTTTCGATCAGCGCGAGCGTCTGCGGAGCGATGCGTCGCGCGAGCCGTTCGCGTCTCTCCTCGTCGGCGTCGGGCGGGAGCGTGTCGAACTCGTCGGTCGCGTCGTCTGGCTCGTAGTCTCGTAAAAGGAGGGCTCCAAGCGCTTGTCGACACCACCGTGGGCACCGACTTCGGCGCATGGTTTCGCCCGCTCGTGATCACCCCTGTCACCGAGGAGGTCTTCAAGGGCCTGTTCCTGGTATGGCTGCTGATCTGTCGCCGCGGGCGGATCACCGGTCTGCTCGACGGCATCGTCTACGCGGGACTCGCCGGCGCCGGATTCTCCTTCACGGAGAACATCCTCTACTTCGGCCGCATCATCACCACCTTCGCCGCATCGGACACATCCGACGTGAACGCGGTCGCCGTGCTCGGCGCCAGCCTCTTCCTGCGCGTGGTGATGGTGCCGTTCTTCCACCCGCTCATGGTCGCGGTGTCCGGGCTCGGCATCGCCGCCGTGAGCAGGCGCGGCGGGGCCGCACGCGTGGGGCTCGCTCTCGCGGGCCTGCTCGTGGCGATCACGCTGCACGGTGTGTGGGACTGGTCATCACTCGCTGGAGGCGATCCGTTCCTGATCTACAAGATCTACGGAGCCGTGATG
This sequence comes from Streptosporangium sp. G11, assembly GCF_051192615.1. NCBI lineage: Bacteria > Bacillati > Actinomycetota > Actinomycetes > Streptosporangiales > Streptosporangiaceae > Streptosporangium > Streptosporangium sp. G11. Next base: position 3,052 of record NZ_JBPJUQ010000025.1, on the reverse strand, counting down.
GTGCCGGTGTTCCTCGCGACGCTGATCGTGGCGCTCGTGCTGCGCAACCGCGAGGGGAAGATGATCAGAGTTTCGTCTGGCTTAGGTTTCAGGCGTTTCGCCATGTTGGGGGAATTCGCGGGTGAGGCGGCGGAGCATGAGGTCGATCATGGCGACGTGGATCATGGATCCTTTTCCGTCCTCCCCAGTGAGCCTCCCTGTAGAGGGCCGGGTGGGGCTGTTCGGACCGAGTGGGAGTGCTCAACGACCTGCCCGGCGGCGATTTGTACGCTCTTCTCCGTCGGTTCGCCCATTATGGGCTGCGGGTTCAAGACGAAAAAAGCTTAAGGAGTGAAGCAGGCAGTCGACTCTTGGCCGTGGCGAGGTCTACAAGCCAGGCTATAAGACTAGTACGGCGAGAGCCCCGGAGATCACCAAGGAAGCTATACTCAGTATGAGCCAGCGAGCTGCTCGCCTAAGCTGATATGTGCGATTTCTATGGAGAATACTAATCCTCCATAATTCAGATATACCTGCATATAGTTCTTTTTCGGGAGTCCGGCCTGCGATGATCTCACGAAAGTTGGAAAACGTCTCTGAGACTTTTGCTGTATCTGACAGGCAGAAGATCAGGGGAACTGGAGAGTCTGCTGCCGGAAAGCTCTTGCTCCAATCTCTAGCTGCGGCGATCAGACGCATGACCTCAAAAGTGGATACAAGAACAAAAGCAAGCGCTGCCAGTGCGGCGATCAAGCTTCCACTCGATGATCTGGCCCCCAGGGTCAACATCAGTGCAGCACCCGCGATCACCAGGGTATTAGCACTCAGAACCGCCGCCGCGCGAGTCCACAGCCCAGCCCGTTGAGCGTCGCTACGCGATATATGCCACCTGACGATCTCCAATTGATAAGCGATGCTCGGATCGACCATCTCTACTCCTTGGATCTGGGTGCGAATGGGTGGATTGCTTCTGGCCTAAAGGAGAAACGCACAGTCCTTGACTTTGGTTCCCCAGGGGCGCACGTCATCGGTGCCAAATGTTAATAAATAAGAAGAAATGACCACTTTTTCAGATAAGCCGGAAATGTTACTTATGTTGAACTGGCGATAACTTTATCCCTACATGGGTCCTTCATCCTGAAGTCATAGATCGAAGCGTGTGAATCGGTAGATGCGAACACTCAGGTCGCCGCCGGGCAGGTTGTCGGGCGATCCCGCCCAGTCCAAGCCACTGAGCTCTTTCCATCCTGACGGCGCAGGTCGCAATGGGGCGGCGCGGAGAAGTGGCGGATGAGAGGAGGCTCCCGGTGGGACAGCAGTCGATCAAGATCCGATGCCCCAACCGGGAGCCTCGTTGCTGCCTTATCGTGCCTCGATTCCGCTGTCCAACCACACCCTGGCCCGCCTGGCCGACCTCATCCGGACGCGACGTATTGAACGCCGCTGCCGATGGCGACGGTTAGACCCGGCCCAGCAAGCGCTCCTGGTGCTGGCGGTGGAGCATCAACCAGCCGAGGGTGCGCTCGGCGACCCAGCGGCGGCGCAGTCGGAGATGTTGCCGGCGGTGACCAGGACCGCGATCGGCTCCCACGGCGCGGGCGTTGTCAGGTTCGGCATCGTCTCGGCATCGCCCGGCTCCCGGACCGCGACAGAGCCGCCCGCCGTCCGGGTATGCCGCCGCGGGGCCTGGCGGCCGCGGTGGTGCGGACGCTCCGCACGGGCAGCCGGACGTCGACACCGTGCGGGCAGGCCGCCACCGATCCGGTCTGGCAGACAACTACCGGCGCCGGCGGCCCCCGTCGAACGCGCCACCGCCTGGATCGTCGCTCACGGCAGCCGGTGATCACGCCACATCGGCACCCTCAAGAACAACGCCTGGCTCCGCACCCGCGCCGCCGCCCTCAACCTGCGAACCCTGATCGACCTCTTGGCGCGGTGACCGGAAGGCGGTAAAAATCATCTTCAACGCGACTGTTTGCGCTAACTTTGCCGCGATCAACGCTAGGTCCGTGTCATGGCGGTGTCAATCGCTCCGCCAGAAGCTTACGTAAGATTCGGGAAAGTTTTCGCCCCCTCCTGGGGCGGCCGCGCTCTCGCGGACGACGAGCTCGGCTCTCGAGCCGACACGCTTGCGCCGAAGCTGTTTCCCGGACCAGGTGGATCACCATGGCGGCCGTCGTGGCGCCCATCTCGATCAGCAGGTGGCACCGAGCCGGTGGTAGGGGCCCCGGCCCCTCGGCCTCTCGGTCGCGATCGTGCCGGAGGCGCGTCAGGGTGTCCCGCGGTACCCGATCATGATCGTTTTCGCTGTTCGCGGCCGCCGCGAGGGCTCTCCTCCGAGCAGCGCTTCGACCGTTGATCCGACGAGTGCCGGACGCCGATCGGAAGGCATCTGACAGCCGGGTCACGAAAGTTAGTGGAATTAAGTCCGAAACTTACGGTTGCCAAGTCGTAACTTCTGTGAAACTTTCACTTGCGCAGGCGCCGTCAGACGATCTCTCCCCGGACGAATGTCCAGGCAGGGAAGCGTGCCGACGGCGACGCTCAGGTCAGCGAGTATCGCGGCTCGTTGACGCCGGTCGACCAGTCGGATGTACTCCGCGACATCACCCCCCTCAGGAGCAGGCCATGGAGATCTGGAACCTCAAATGTTAGCGGTAACAACTTCCCGGCCCACCGCTGCGGCGCAGGGCCACGTGTCGCGCATCGACCCGATCGGTGCCTCGTCAGGCGCCGCGGACCGGCAGAACACCACCTTCCGGATGGCTTGACGACCGAAATGTTAACGCTAACAAGTTCCTGAAAGGAGAATCATGCGTCCTACCAGGCGAAATCGCCTGCGCGTGTTGATCGCCGTCATCACGTCGGTCGTGCTCACCGGCGCCCTGCTCTCCCTCGCCAACCCTTCCGCGAACGCGGCGACCGTCGACACCAACGCCTGGTACGTCCTGGTCAACCGCACCAGCGGCAAGGCCCTGGACGTCTACAACCTCGCCACCAACGACGGCGCCCGCATCACCCAGTGGGCCCGTAACAACGGCAACCAGCAGCAGTGGCAGTTCGTCGACTCGGG
>NZ_JBPJUQ010000024.1:0-128348 GCF_051192615.1 Streptosporangium sp. G11 | reverse complement strand
CGACACCGCGGCGAGAGCGGACCCGGACACCACGGAGGTCATGAACCTCCGACGCGAGACGGCCACGTGAACTCCTTTCGTCCGGAGCGGCCATCCGTGCTTCACCGCTCCATCCGGGGGGCGGGGGGTGCCGTGCCGGTGGGCCTGCGCGTTCGGCCGTCGCTCCCCTCGCGCGCGAAGAGAGCGGGACCTGACCGGGCGACGGCGGCGGGCACCGGCTCACGACACGGAGGTCGGTCACCGGATCGGCCGGGGCGGAAAGCGCCACGACCTTTCCTTTTGGCCGGAACACGTTCCGGCCAAAAGGAAACCGCACACCAGGGGCACGGGAGCGGCACGCGTCGTCCCCGGCGCGACAGCGGGCTGCCTGCGTCATCCTGACAGGAAGAGATACATAAGCGCAATACTCAGAAACCTTGGTGAAATCTAACGGCATTTTCACGCAAAAGTTTGCGTCCACAATCCGTGGCCGGACCGTTCCAGGAAGGGAGGCGGCGGGCGAACCGGGGCTCAGCGGTTCTCCGGGGCGGATTCCGGCCGCGGCCGGCTCCCCGGGGCCTCCGTGGCGAGCCGGCTCCTCGCGGCCTTCATGGCGAGCCGGCGGCCGAAGACGGGGTCAAGCACCCACGAGCCTGCGGCCGAAGAGGGGGGCAAGCGCCCACGAGACGGCCCGGCTGAACACGAGAGGGCCCGGCTGAGCACGAGGCGGCCCGGCTGAAGCGGAAACCGTACGGCCCCCGTCACGAGATCTCGCGGCGGGGGCCGTACGGTCCGGCGTGAACGCGTCCGCGTGAGCGCTCGCGCGAATTCTCGTATGGGAACACCCCATATGAGCGTCTCTCGCGCGAAGACGTGCCGCGTGAGCGTTTTTCCGGCGTCAGGGCCAGTCGATCGAGGGGCGGAGCGGGACGTCGGCCGTGCCGTCGTCGTTGAGCTTCACCCCAAGGACCTGGTGGAGCTGGATCTTGTTGCGTTCGAAGCCGACCACGCAGGCCGCCATGTAGAGGCGCCAGACCCGTGCCGTACCCTCGCCGACCTCCTGGACCGCCTCGTCCCAGTGCTCGTCGAGGTTGGCGCACCAGTAGCGGAGGGTCTGCGCGTAGTGCTCGCGCAGGTTCTCCTCGTGGCGGATCTCGAAACCGGTGTCCTCGATCTGCCTGGCCAGGTAACCGACCGACTCCAGCTCACCGTCGGGGAAGACGTAGCGGTTGATGAAGCCGCCGGCGTTGAGGGTCTTCTCCGTGCCCGTCGGGCGGGTGATGCAGTGGTTGAGCAGCCGCCCGCCGGGGACGAGCTTGTCGTACAGGAAGCGGAAGTAGAAGGGCAGCTGCTCCTTGCCGATGTGCTCGGTCAGGCCGATCGAGCTGACGGCGTCGAAGCCGGTCTCCGGCACGTCGCGGTAGTCCATGTGGCGGACCTCGGCGAGCTCGCCGAGACCGGCCTCCGCGATGGCCTTCTGCGCCCACTCGGCCTGCTGGCGCGAGAGCGTGACACCCAGCGCCTTGACGCCGTACTCGCGGGCGGCGTGAATGACCATGCCGCCCCAGCCGCAGCCGACGTCCAGCAGCCTCATGCCGGGCTTCAGGTCCAGCTTGCGGGCGACGAGCTCGAACTTGGTGAGCTGCGCCTCCTCCAGCGTGGACTCCTGCTCGGGGAAGACCGCGCAGGTGTAGGCCATGGAGGGGCCGAGCACCCACGAGTAGAACTTGTTGGAGACGTCGTAGTGGTGGTGGATGGCCTCGGCGTCGCGCTGCTTGGCGTGCCTGCTGCCCATCCGGGCGAGCATGCTGCGCCGCACCTCCTGCGGGGGCGGCGGCATCCGCGTCAGCAGCGGCCGCACCCCGAGGGCTCGGATGGCCGCGAGCTTCTGCCCGACCGGGATGTCGTTGACGGTGAGTGACCACATGCGGGACAGCAGGGTGTACATGTCCCCATCTACGTCGAGGTGTCCGGACACGTACGCTCTGGCCAGACCCAGCTCTCCGGGAGCCTGTGCCAGATACGCGACGGCCGCCGGGGTCTTCACCTCGACGCTGATGTCGGCGGCGGCCGACCCTGCCTTGCTTCCGTCGTAGGCGACGAAGCGCACGTCCGCCTCGGGCCCCATGACCTTCTCGAAGATCTCTGCGAGCAACACAGAAACACCCTCTCTTAACGCCCCCGAACACACTTGTCGTAGAGGTCGAGCAACCGGCCACCCCCGTCGTATGCCCGCTTGACCGGCCAGTAGGCGGTTCCGTTATAAAACCGCCAGAATTCATCTTCCGGGTAGAACGAAGTGGAGTACAGCGATTTATGTCCCTCCAGCTCGTGGACCCGGTTCTCGATCAGACGGTTGTGGTAACCGTCGAACTGCCCCCTGGGGAGCGGCACCGTTCCCCAGAAGCCGAAGTTGACGTAGAGCCGTCCCGGCTCCAGCGGGTAGAGCGGCCACTCGCCCGTGGACCTCAGCGGGCACATCCAGACCGGCGCCATCCCGACCTTCTCATGGAAGAACTCCAGGAACTCGGCACCGCGCTCGACGGGCACCTCGATGTCCTGGATGACCGACTCCTGCACCGGCAGGTCGCGCCAGCGGTCGACCCTGGCGATAACCCCGTACTTGCGGTCGAGGCCGACGAGCCTGCGGTAGACGTCGGAGCGCATCCACTTGCGCGGCATCAGGGACCGCACCAGCGCGGTCTGCACGCCGAAGGCGCGCGAGCACCAGAACCAGTCGGTGTCCCAGCGCCACAGGTAGTCGCGGACGGTCAGCCAGTCGCGGGTCCTGGTCTGGATCGACCGGTAGTAAATGCGCATCCCCGTGTAGTCGGAAAGATACGGGGCACGCTCGGCGAAGCGGCCCACCGTGATGTAGAGCTCACCGGGGCCGAAGAACGTGCCGTCGACGAAGTCGACGCGCTCACCCTCGTACTCGCCGCGCTCGCAGATCTCGCGCATCGCGAGCATGCACTTGTCGGCGTCGCCGAACGGGATGTGGGTCAGCTTGACGTACGGCTGGACGCGTTTGAGTTTGATCCGGATCCGCAGGGCGTAGCCGAGCGTGCCGTAGGAGTTGGGGAACGCGCGGAACAGGTCGCGGTGCTCGTTGTCGTCTCGGGCCACGACGATCCGGCCGTCGCCGGTGAGGATTTCCAGCTCCTCCACCGACTCGTGCGGCAGCCCGTCCCTGAAGCTGGTGGACTCGATGCCGAGCCCCGTCACCGCTCCGCCCAGCGTGATGGTCTTCAGCTGCGGCACGACGTAGGGCATGAACCCGTGGGCGAGCGTGGCGTCCACCAGGTTCTCGTAGGTCGTCATCCCCTGGACCTCGGCGGTCATCGTCACCGGGTCGACCTCGATGACCTGGTCCAGATCCCTGGCCGACAGCTTCGCCGACCGGGCGCCGTCCCTGAACCGGAACAGGTTCGTGGTGGCCTTGGAGAGCCGGGGCACCGCGTCGCCCGGGATGGCGGCGTAGGACTCCCTGATCTGCTCCACCGCCTGCCGGTGCGCCGCCATCTCTGTCATCTGTCGCACGGTGATCACCCCCATGACCTCGTTGGAAAGATCGCCCCTAGGCACGTTATATCTCGGATGTCTCCGGAGCCAGGCGGGGCGCGTTAAACACGAGAAAACTCTACGGCCGTCCTTCTCCCGATCTTCGACCGATCACCGTATCGACCCCGTTGACCACGTTGATCACCGGGCGGCCCTCGATCGCGGCCTCCAGGTTGTCCAGCACGCACCGGATCAGGCGGCCGGTCGACTGAGGGGTCACCCCGGCCACGTGCGGTGAGAGCAGGACCCGGGGACTGCCGCGCAGCGGGTCGTCCGGCGGCGGCGGCTCGGTGTCGAACACGTCGAGCGCGGCGCCGCCCAGGTGTCCCGACTTCAGGGCGGACAGCAGCGCCGCCGAGTCGACCACCTGCCCCCTCGCCGCGTTGACGAGCAGCGAGCCCGCGGGCATCAGGGACGGGTCGATCATCCCCCTGGTCTCCTCCGTCAGCGGGATGACCAGGACGAGCACCTGGGAGCCCGCGACCAGCTCGCCGAGTTCCCGGTAGGTGTAGGGCACCTCGCGCGGCGTGCGGGTCCAGTAGGAGACCTCGCATCCGTGGGCGGCGAACATCCGGGCCGCGGCCTCGCCGATCGGGCCGAACCCGACGATGCCGACGCGCGAGCCGTACAGCTCGGCGGGCCCGAGGTCCAGCTGCGGCCAGTGTCCCGCGCGGACCGCGGCGTCGGCGTCGAGCAGCCGCCGCGACAGCGCGAGAGCGGCGGCGAAACACCACTCGGCCACTCCGATCGCGCTCACCCCCGCGGTGTTGGCCAGCGGCACGCCCGCCGCGGCGAGCGCGGCGAGGTCGTGGCCGTCCACGCCCACGGAGGGTTGCTGCACGAACGCCAGGTTCGGCGCGGCCCGGACGGCCTCGGCGTCCAGGGCGAGCCCGCCGCTCCAGTCACCGACCACGATCTCGGCGTCGCCGATGGCCGCGAGCAGCGACTCCCGGTCGCGGGCCGCGGGAACCGACACGGCGACCCGGTCGCCGAGCGAACCGAGCAGGTTGCGCACCGCCTCCTCGGGGAGTGGCGGCAGCGCGAGCACCTTCCAGGGCATGTCACTCGCCTCCATGGGGACGAAGACCGCCGGGCACGCGGCCCGGACGTCTTTCTGTCATGTCACTCGCCTCCAGGGGCTTCGGGGGTTCGGGAGCTTCGGGGAAAAAGGCCGTCGGACGGGCGGCCCGAACGCCCTCCGGTCACGTCACTCGCCCCCACGAGGGTGGAAGCTGTCGAACACGCGGGTCATGAGGGCCTGCTGGGCGACCCAGTCGGCGTCGTGGGTGGTCCAGCTGAGCACCATGACCGAGTCTCCCACCTCGACGAACCTCCGCACCTCGTGGTAGGTCACCCCGGCCTTGGCCCAGGGGGCTCCCCCGTTGTCCCTCATGGTCCAGGTGAACTCCCACTGGAGCCCGGCCCCGTAGGCGAGGGGGATGTTGGCCGTGTCCTCGGAGTGGATCTCGCTCCACTGGGCCACGTTCTCCTTGACGGTCTCCTGGAGCGCCTCCAGACCGTTGGCGGTTCCCTCCAGCGGTTCCACCGACAGGTGGGCGGCCCCGTCGCGGCGCAGCCACTGGGTGTAGCCCGTCTCGGCCGCCCAGTCGCCGTTCCAGCCGGCCGGGTAGCTGATGGACCAGTTCTCCGGGGGGCGGGCTCGCCACGTCTTCAGCCCTCCGGCGGGCGCCGCCGTCCTGGTCCTGGTGGGCGTGGGGGTGGGGGTCGGGGTGGGGGTCTCCGACGCGGTCTCCTCCGTCGGCTCCGGCGTGGCCTCGGGGACCGTGGGCACGGCGCGCGCCACCGGCTGCTGCTCGGTCCGCGACATCGCCACGGCCGCCGCGGTGCCCACGGCGGCCAGGACCACGATGGCTCCCACGATCAGCGGGAGCCGCCCTCCCCTCCGGCGTCCGGACACCGCGGGGCGTCCGGACACCGCGGAGGCCCCGGTCTCGCGCCTGTCGTGGGGGGTCTTGCCGATGCGGCTGAAGCCCTCCTCCGTATGGCTCGGGGTCGCTCCCGTACGGCGGCCCTGAGGGCCTCCCGCACGGTGGACGGCGGTCTCCCCCGTGCGGCGGGCCGCGGTCGACGGGTCGTTGATGACCTCCGCCAGCATGGCGTCGGCCTGCTGCACGGTCAGCCGGTGGGCGGGCTCGCGCTGGAGCATGCCGGTGAGCACGGCGCGCATCTCCAGGGGCACCCTGCCGAAGTCGGGCTCCTCGGTGAGGAGCGCGCCGAGGGTGGAGATGGCGTCGCGGCGCTCGAAGGGCCCCTGACCCACCATGGCCGCGTAGAGGGTGGCGCCGAGTGCCCACAGGTCGGACCAGGGGCCGGCGTCGACGCCGGTGGCGCGCTCGGGCGGCAGGAAGCTGGGCGAGCCCGTCACCATGCCGGTCTGGGTCAGCGAGGTGTCGCCCTCGATGGTGGCGATGCCGAAGTCGGAGAGCACGGCGCGGCCCTCGGCGTCCAGCAGGATGTTGCTCGGTTTGACGTCGCGGTGCAGGATCCCGGCCTCGTGGGCCGCGCGCAGGGCCGACAGGACCTGGCGGCCGATGTCGGCGACCTGGCGCACCGGCAGCAGGCCGACCTCGTCCAGCCCGCGCGCCCTGACCAGCTCCATGACGATCCAGGGGCGGCCGTCCTGCTCCGCCACGTCGTAGATCGCCACGATGCCCCGGTGGTTGAGCCTGGCCGCGGTCCTGGCCTCGCGGGAGGTGCGGGTCAGCTGGACCTGGTGCTCGGCCGGGGAGAGGTTGGGCGGCAGGAGCACTTCCTTGACGGCGACCGAGCGGTTGAGGAGGGTGTCGTAGCCCTCCCACACGACGCCCATCCCTCCCCTGCCGAGCTCCCGTAGCAATCGATAGCGCCCAGCGACCACCCGTTCACTGTGCGGATATGTCATCGCAAAACCCCTAGGTCCCATTCGGAGAGGGCGCAAGTTTCCCATACGCGCGCGAGCACTACGCGACTCCTCGCGATGTGTCTTGCCATAGAAAGCCGAATGTTGTTCTACTTGGGCGGGAGGGACGGCAGTGCTCACCACCAAGCGGTCGCCGGTGTACGCCGTACCCGACGAGCGCCGGCGACGTACCCGAGGAGAATGTCGATGGAGCACGTGACCAGGAAGGGCCCGCTGGCCGGAGTCCGCGTGCTCGAACTGGCGGGGCTGGCTCCCGGGCCGTTCGCCGGGATGATGCTGGCCGACCACGGGGCCGAGGTGCTGCGCGTCGAGCGCGCGAGCGTCGTCGCCAAGGCCGGGGACAGGCCACGCCCCGACGTGATGGACCGGGGCAAACGGACGGTCGGCCTGGATCTGAAGTCCCCCGAGGGGGTGGCCGCGTTCAAGGAGCTGGCCCGCCACGCCGACGTGGTCGTCGAGGTCTTCCGGCCGGGGGTCGCCGAGCGCCTCGGCATCGGCCCGGCCGACCTGCACGCGGTCAACCCGCGCCTGATCTACGGGCGGATGACCGGCTGGGGCCAGGACGGCCCGCTCGCGCCGACCGCCGGGCACGACATCGACTACATCGCCGTCTCCGGCGTGCTGTCGATGCTGGGCCGCGCGGGCGAGCGCCCCACCCCGCCGATCAACATCCTCGGCGACTTCGCCGGGGGCGGCCTCATGCTCGCGTACGGCGTGCTGCTGGCGCTGATCGAGCGGGAGCGGACCGGCGAGGGCCGGGTGATCGACGCCGCCATGGTGGACGGCGCGGCGACGCTGTTCGCGATGTTCCACCACGGCGTGCAGACCGGCGGCTGGGGCCCGCGCGGCACGAACCTGCTCGACACCGGCGCGCCCATGTACGACACCTACGAGACCGCCGACGGCCGGTACGTGGCCGTCGGCGCGCTGGAACCGCAGTTCTGGGCGGAGATGGTCACCCTGATGGGCCTGGAGGACCTGCCCGACCGCAACGACAGGTCGCAGTGGCCCGCGCTCCGCGAGCGGCTGGCCGAGGCGTTCCGGTCCAGGACCCGCGCCGAGTGGGAGGCGGTGTTCGACGGCTCCGACGCCTGCGTCTCCCCCGTGCTCGAGGGGGGCGAGGCGGCGGACCACCCGCACAACAAGGCCAGGGGCATGTTCGTCGAGGTCGGCGGGGTCAGGCAGCCCGCACCCGCGCCGCGCCTGCTCGGCGTGCCCGAGCAGGACCTCTCCCCCTCCACCCGGCTGGCGGACCTGTCCTCCTGGGGCCTGTCCGACGAGACCGCGGCGCGCCTGCGCGAAGCCGGGGTGCTGGCCTGATGGGTGACAGTCCCACGAATACCGATGACACGGACAGCAAGGAAGGCATGGTGGACATGACGGGCACGAGCACCGGAGACGCTGAGCACGGGGCGGCGGGAATGGACGTTTTCGAGGCCCTCTACACGACCAGGGCGATGCGCAGGGTCAAGCCGGACCCGATCCCCGAGGAGGTCCAGCGGAGCATCCTGGACGCCGCGGTCCGTGCGCCCAGCGGCGGCAACGTGCAGAGCTGGCGTTTCCTGCTCGTCGACGACCTCTCGGTGAAGGAGCGGCTCGGCCCCCTCTACCGGGACGCGCTCGGGCGGCTCTTCGAGGGCCACTACCGGCCGATGCGCGAGAGGGCCGAGGCCGAGGGCGACACCCGCACGCTCAGCGTCCTGAAGTCGTCCCAGCACCTGGCCGACAACTTCGAGGGCTATCCGCTGATGCTGTTCGCGTTCGTCCGCAACGACCCCTCCGGCGGCTCGATCTTCCCCTCGGTGTGGAGCGCGCAGCTGGCCGCCCGCGCCCACGGGGTGGGCAGCGCGCTGACCAGCGTGCTCGGCATCTTCCACGCCGAGGAGACGCTGCGGGTGCTCGGCGTGCCCGAGGACAAGGGCTGGACCCTGGTCTGCACGGTCACCTTCGGCTACCCGACCGGACGCTGGGGCGTGGCGCCCCGCCGCCCGGCGCACGAGGTGAGCTACCGCAACCGGTGGGGCCAGGACGTGGGCTTCGAGATTCCCGAGCCCCTGTGGGGGCGTGAGGATTGAGCCCGGCGGCCCGGAGCCGTCCACCCGCTCAACGAGACAGCCTCCCCTGAGGCTCCGGCGCGTCCCCTCGGGCCGCCCGGCCGGACGCGTGAACGCGCACCCGGCCGGGCGGCCCGGCTTTTTCTCCGGCCCGCCCCGGCCAACCCGGACGACCCGATCGACCCGGACGACCTGCCAACCCGAACGCCCCGACCGGCCTGAGCAGCGCGAGCAGCGCGATCAACCCGGTGGACCCGGCCGGGCCGGGCACGATCTCGCCGATCTGATCGGCCTGCTCACGAGTGAGGCACCCAGCACAGTCATACCCCTCTTTGTCGTAGGTGTTGATTTGAATGTAGTAGGTGTACTACATTCATTCACATGAGTACTGCATCACGTATCCACGCCCCGGCCCCGCCGCCGGCCGCGCGGCTCTTCTGAGCACGGGAAGGCCGCCATGTCAGCGGAAGACGTCTACAACCGGATCTCGGTGCTGAGAGCCGAGCGCGGGATCTCGCGCAAGGATCTGGCGGCGGCACTGGGAGTCCACTACCAGACGATCGGTTATCTGGAGCGCGGCGAATACAGCCCGAGCCTGTTCCTCGCCATGCGCATCGCCGAACACTTCGAAGTGCCGCTGGAAGTCGTTTTCTCACTCAAACCGTTCCCCCGGCTCGGCAGCGGCCAGGCCGGTTGACCCCCTCTCCGGCCGGAAGGCCGGGTCTCCCCGGAGGTATTCGATGAACACGTGGAAGGAAAGCTGGCGCCAGAGCCGTGTGGAGGCCCTGCAGAGCGACTACCTGCCCGGCTGGTACGCCACCCGGGGCCGCAGGCGGCTGATCGCCTCGGCGGTGGCCCTCTCGCTGGCACTCCTGTGGGCGGACGTCGCCGTCTCCTGGGCGAGCGCGCCGAGTGACGGCAACGACCTGTCCGACTTCGCGCTCCTGGCGCTCAGCGGGCTCATCTACTTCCCCGCCGTCTCGTTGCTCAACGTCGCCACCCGCGGCGTCGTCGAGCTGTCCGAACGCGACCTGGACGAGCGCCAGGTGGGCGAGCGCCTGCGGACCGTCGCCCTCGCCCACCGGGGAACGACGGGCATCCTGGTCGCCGTCTTCGTCCTGGCCCTCGTGGCGGGCATCTCACAGGGCCGCGACTACTCCATGCCAGGGGACGCGTTCTTCTCCCTCGCGCTCGCCCTGATGCTGACGCACTTCGTGCTTCCGCTGGTCGTCTCCAGCTGGCGGCTGCCCGACCCGCCCGGCGATGACGACTGATCCCCTCCCGGCGGGCGGCCCGGCCGGGAGGGGCCCCAGCACGAGCGGGCGTGCCCCCACCGGCGGTGGGGGCACGCCCGCTCGGCGTACCGGGAACGGTCCCGCTCAGCGCATCGGGGACAGGACCGCCGCGTATATGTCGGCGCCCCCCGGGTGGTGCACCTCCACGTCGGTGGTGAAGGCCCTCGGCGGGGTGCCACCCGACTCGGTGTGCTTCCACAGCTGCTGCCACGCCTCCAGCAGGACGCCCGGCATCGGCCCGCGGGCCTCGATCTTCAACGACGGCACCCCTGGCACCCGTACCGCCACCATGCCCTCGGGCAGTGCCGCGGCGCTGCGCACCGCGACCCCGACGACCTGGGTGTAAGCACCGTGGTGGTCACTCTCATAGTCGGTGAGCACCGCGTAGATGTTCTCGTCGACCCGTCCCGGCACATGGGCGAAGGCCCCGGGGGATCCCGCCCGCGCCCAGAGCGCGCCGAGCCTCCCCCGGCCCGGCTCCATCTCGTCGGCGTTCGACGTCCGTACGGCATGACCTACGACGAGCATCTCGGGCCGATCAACCACGATCACAATGCCTCCTCATGGCCATCCACTTATTCGCGCAAACCGGATCTTAGCCTCCGGCCCGACCTGCCCGGTCCTCTTCGGGGACCTGGAAAAGGGGAACGCTCATCTCTGGCAATTCACGGGATAAGGTGGACCAACGTGAGATTTCTCAATGAGATGGCACCGGCCTACGACCTGACCTACAGCGACGTGTTCATGGTCCCGTCGCTCTCCTCCGTCGGCTCGCGGCTCGCCGTCGACCTCTCCAGCCGGGACGGCACCGGAACCACCGTCCCCATCGTGGTCGCCAACATGACGGCGGTCGCGGGACGGCGGATGGCCGAGACCGTCGCGCGGCGGGGCGGGATCACCGTGATCCCGCAGGACATCCCGATCGACGTGGTCGCCGACGTCGTCGACTGGGTCAAGAAGCGCGACCTGGTCCACGACACACCGCTGACACTCACCCCGCACGACACCGTCGGAGAGGCGCTCAACCTGCTGCCCAAGCGGGCCCACGGCGCGATCATCATCGTCGACTGGGACAACCGCCCGGCCGGCGTGGTCACCGAGAGCGACTGCTCCGGCGTGGACATGTACACCCAGCTGTCCCAGGTGATGTCCGACCACCTGCTCACACTGCCCGCCGGGCTCGACCCTCGCCAGGCCTTCGACCGCCTTCACGAGGGCCGCCACCGGCTCGCCCCGGTCGTGGACGCGGACGGCCGGCTGGTCGGCATCCTGACCAGGACGGGCGCGCTGCGCGCCACCCTGTACCGGCCCGCCGTGGACGACTCGGGCAGGCTCCGCATCGCGGCGGCCGTCGGGGTCAACGGCGACGTGGCCGCCAAGGCCAAGGAGGTGCTCGACGCCGGGGTGGACTGCCTGGTCGTGGACACCGCCCACGGCCACCAGGAGAAGATGATCAGTGCCCTGAGGGCGGTCCGCGCGCTCGGCCCGGACGTGCCCGTCGCGGCGGGCAACGTCGTCACCGCGGAGGGCGTGCGGGATCTCGTCGAGGCGGGGGCGGACATCCTGAAGGTCGGCGTCGGCCCGGGGGCCATGTGCACCACCCGGATGATGACCGGCGTGGGCCGCCCGCAGTTCTCCGCCGTGCTGGAGTGCTCCGCCGAGGCCCGCAGGCTGGGCCGCCACGTGTGGGCCGACGGCGGTGTCCGCCATCCCCGGGACGTGGCCCTGGCCCTGGCCGCGGGAGCGTCCAACGTGATGATCGGCTCGTGGTTCGCGGGCACCTACGAGTCGCCCGGCGACACCCGTACCGCCGCCGACGGGCGCAAGTACAAGGAGAATTTCGGCATGGCCTCCGCCCGCGCGGTGAGGCTGCGCACGGCCGAGGACTCCCCCTTCGACCGGGCGCGCAAGGCGCTGTTCGAGGAGGGCATCTCCACGTCCAGGATGTATCTCGACCCGGCCATGCCCAGCGTCGAGGACCAGATCGACGCCATCGTGGCCGGCCTGCGCTCCTCGTGCACCTACGCGGGCGCCTCCACCCTGGAGGAGTTCCACGAGCGCGCGGTGGTCGGCCTCCAGAGCTCGTCCGGCTACACCGAGGGAATGCCGCTCCACCAGAGTTGGTGATCGGCCCGGACGCGATCCGCCAGAAGGAGCGCGGCGCCGCCGTACGCGTGGCGCCCGCTCCCGCCGGTCACCTCTCGCGGGTCCGCGGCGCGTGCTCGTCGGGATCGGGGGGCGTGCCGGGTCCGCGGCGGTCGTCCCGCCGCGACGGCCTGCTCTGGTAACGGGTGAGTCCGTACACCGCCGCGAAAGCCACGACCACCAGAGACACCTCCACTATCACGATGAATGCGATCATTTTCGATTCCTTCGTGACTCCGACACCGATGCCCTGCATCCGCCCTCACCTGCGCCGTCTCGTGAAAACCCTAACGGTAAGCCCTTACCGATGTCCAAATTGTCGGTATTTCTTTTACCGTTCCCGGGGTTCGCCGCCGTGGAGAGATCCCTGGGAAGGACGCGCATCCTCCTACGGTCACGGGGTAGTCGGCTCGTCGAGCCATCCCCCACCCCCGAAAGGCGAGCGGACATGAATGGAACGCCCACCGGCCTGGACACGCAGGTCGTCGTGGACCGGAGGGTCCTGGCAGGTTACGACAACTACCTCGCGGCGCAGCGAACCGTGGACGGGCTCTCCGACGCGGGATTTCCCGTCGAGAACGTGGCGATCGTCGGCAGCGACCTGAAACTTGAGGAGACCGTCACCGGCAGGATGACCAACGGGCGGGCCGCGCTCACCGGTGCCGGGAGCGGCGCGGCCTTCGGCGCCGTGGTGGGGATGTTCCTCGGCCTGTTCACCTCGACCACGCTGTCGTTCTTCGTGCTCGTGCTCTGGGCGGCCCTGTGGGGTGCCGTGATGGGCGCCGCGTTCGGGTTCATCAACCACATGTTCACCGGCGGCAAGCGGGACTTCGCCTCGCGCAGCGCGATCGTCGCCGGCCGTTACGACGTGCTGGTCGCGGCCTCGCACATGGACCACGCGCGAGCCATCCTGGAGTCGACCCCCGGTCCGGCCGACACCATGGTGGTCGAGGTTCCCCCGTCCGCCGGCCTGTACGACCCCGCCGCCGCCGGAGCCACCTCCCCCGGGAACACCGTCCCGCGGACGCCCGGCACCGACGTTCCCCCGCAGCCGACCGCCCCGGACATCTCCGGCCGTCCGGTCACCTCCGACCTGCCCCCGCAGCCGGTCATCCCCGACCACGCCGCGCGACCGGCCACCGCGGACCTTCCGGCCCGCCCCGACGTGCGGGACGTCCCGGACGCCCCGGACCTCTCCGGCCGTCCGGTCACCGCGGACGACGTCGCCCCCGCGTCACCGAGCACCCCGAGCACCCCGAGCGCCTCACAGAACACCTCGCCCAGCACCCCGAGCGCCTCACAGAGCACCCCGCCGGGCAGCGAGGAGTGGCCCGGCACCGCCGAGCAGCAGATCCCCGCGCAGCCGGCCTCTCCCGACCGCCCCGCCGCCCGTTCTGCCGGTTCCGAGCGGCCCGCCTCCTGAGGCGCCTCGCGAGAAGTGCCCGGAAACCATCCGGCGGGCGCCCCGATCCGGGGCGCCCGCCGGGAGGTGGACGTGGGAGAGCCCGAAGCGGGCGGGGTCAGCCCTTGACGCTTCCGGCGAGCAGGCCGCGCACGAAGTAGCGCTGCATCGACAGGAAGACGAGCAGCGGGATGACCAGCGAGACGAACGCCCCCGAGGTCAGGCGCTGCCACTCGTTGCCCTTGGTACCGGCCATCTGTGCCAGCCGTACCGTCATCGGGGCGCTCTCCGGGGTGCCCCCGGCGAAGATCAGGGCCACCAGCAGGTCGTTCCAGACCCAGAGGAACTGGAAGATCGCGAAGGTGGCCAGCGCGGGCCCGACCAGCGGGAGGACGATCGTGCGCAGGACCTTCCCGTGGCTGGCCCCGTCGACCCTGGCCGCCTCTATCAGCTCGCCGGGAAGCTCGGACATGAAGTTGTGCAGCAGGAAGACGCCCAGCGGCAGCGCGAAGCAGGTATGCGCGAACCAGACCTGGATGAACCGGGCGGGGCCCTCCAGATCCCAGGCGGGCATCAGCTGAAGGCCGAAGACGGACACGCCCTCGGAGAAGAACGACAGCAGCGGGACGAGCGACATCTGCAGCGGCACGATCTGCAGCGCGAAGATGCCGATGTAGATCCACTCGCGCCCGCGGAACGGCAGCCAGGCCAGCGCGTACGCGGCGAAGGTGGCCAGGGCCAGCGGGAAGAGCACCGACGGGATCGTGATGACGATCGAGTTGATCAGGAAGCTCATCATCTGGCCGGAGGACGAGGAGGTGCCGAACAGGACCTCCTGGTAGTTCTCCAGCGTGAGCTGCGGGCTGGAGAAGAACGTCCACCAGCCGCTGGACTTGATCTGGTCCTCCGGGCGCAGCGAGGACAGCAGCAGGCCGAAGGTCGGCGTGGTCCACAGGATGGCGATCACGATCGCGACGGCGCTGGCGACCCTGCCGCTCAGCCTCCGCCGTACGCGCTGCGGGGCGGTCGTCGTCTCGGGCCGCACCATGGTCTGGGTCAACGTGGCCATGTGGACTCCTTCACCCGCCGCGTGCTCACGGCGCCGGGCCGGCCTGCTCGCCCGGTCACCTGAGAGCCTCTCTGCGCTGGCGGATCTGGTAGATCACGATCGGGGTCACCAGGACGAACAGGAAGACCGCGAGGGCCGCGCCCTTGCCCGTCTCGCCGTACCGGAACGCCTGGTTGTACATCTCGTTGGCGATGACGCTGGTGTCGAACTGGCCGCCGGTCATGGTGCGGACGATGTCGAACAGCTTGAGCGTGCCGATCGACTGCGTGACCAGGACCACGACCACGGCCGTGCGGATCGACGGCAGCGTCACCCGGAAGAACATCTGCACCGGGGTCGCCCCGTCCAGCCGGGCGGCCTCGATGATCTCGGCGGGGATTCCCTTGATCGCGGCGGAGAGCACCACGGTGGCGAACCCCGCCTGGATCCAGACCATGACCACGATCAGGAACAGCGTGTTGAGCGGCGCCTCCTGGAGCCACTGCTGCGGCTCGCCGCCGAAGGCGACCGTGATCTGGTTGAGCAGGCCGATCTGGTCCTGCTCCTCGGAGCGGTAGGCGTAGACGAAGCGCCAGATGATGCCCGCGCCGACGAAGGAGATCGCCATCGGCAGGAAGACCAGCGACTTGGCGAGCGACTCGAAGCGGGTGCGGTCGACCAGGACGGCGTAGACCAGCCCGACCGAGGTCACCAGCAGCGGGACGAGCAGCACCCAGACGAGGGTGTTGCGCAGGACGGTCACCGCCTCGGGCTGGGTGAACATCCAGGCGTAGTTCTCCAGGCCGACCCACTGCTTGCCGTCACCGCTCATGAAGGACAGCAGGGTGGTCCGCACGGCCGGTACGACCAGGCCGATGGCGAGGAGCAGGAGGGCGGGCAGGAGCAGGATCGTGGCGTGGGTCCACGCGCGCCGCCGCATCGGAGCGCGGTCGACCAGAAGCAGGACCACCGCGACCACCACGAGGAACGCGGCGACGCCGATCAGCAGTTGGACGAGTTTGGGCAGTTCGGCGGCGAAGTCGAAGTCCATCGGAGGATCTCCCGGAAGGATCGGGCCGGGCGGACGACGGCCCGGTCCCGCGTCACGCGGGACCGGACTAGTCGGGATATATCAGGACTTAGGCCAGGACGCTTCGATGTAGTCGAGGACCGTCTTGGTGTCCTTGCCGTTGATCCAGTCGGTCATGCCCTTCCAGAACGTGCCCGCGCCGACCGCGGCAGGCATCAGGTCCGAGCCGTCGAAGCGGAAGACCGTGCTCGGGTCCTGGAGCATCTCCATGGAGAGCTTGTCGATCGGGTTCTGGGCGTTGGCCGGGTCGACGCCCTTGCGGGCGGTGACGTAGGTCGCCAGCTTCATGCGGACGGTGGGGAACTCCGCGGAGGCGAGGTAGGCCTGGACCGCCTGGACCTCGGGACGGTCGGCGAAGGCCGCCACGAACTCGCCCGCGCCGAGCACCGGCTTCTTGGCCGGGTCGTTGCCCGGCAGGTAGAAGGCGAACACGTCGCCGTCCTCGGCGACCTTGGTGCCCTCGGGCCAGAAGTTGGCGTAGAAGGACGCCTGGCGGTGCAGGGCGCACTTGCCCTCGGTGATCGGGACGCCGCCCTCCTGGAAGGCGGTGCTGGCGATCGACTTGACCGGGCCGTAGCCGCCGTTGACGAACTTCTCGTTCTTGAGGATCGCACCGACCTTGTCGACCGCCGCGGTGACCTTGGGGTCGTTGAACGGGGTCTTGTGGCTCACCCAGTCGTCGTATCCCTCGGGACCGGCCTCCCTGAGCATGAGGTCCTCGATCCAGTCGGTGGCCGGCCAGCCGGTCGCGTCACCGGACTCGATGCCCGCGCACCACGGCTTGACGCCGGTGCCGGCGATCGTGTTGGTGAGCGTCATGAGCTCGTCCCAGGTCTTGGGGACGGCCCAGCCCTTCTCGGTGAACATCTTCGGCGAGTACCAGACGAAGGACTTCACGCTGGCGCCCAGCGGGGCGCCGTAGAAGGTGCCGTCGACGGTGGAGTACTTGGCCCAGTCCGCCGACCAGCCCTCGGCGGTGAGCTTCTTGACCTCCTCGGAGGCCGGCTTGAGCTTTCCTGCCTTGGCGAAGCGCTCCAGGAGACCTGGCTGGGGGAAGAAGGCGATGTCCGGGGGGTTGCCGCCATCGGCGCGGACCTGGATCTGGGCCTCGAACTCGCCGGTGCCCTCGTAGGTGATCTTCATTCCGACGCAGTCCGCGAACGGCTTCCACGCCTGCTCGAAGAGGTCGGCCTCCGTGTCACGGATCGGCGAGTAGATGCTGACGGTCTTGCCCTCGTGTTTGCCGTACTGGCTGAAGGCGGCGCATTCGGGGGCCGCGCTGCTGCCGCCACCCGCCGATGGCTTGGGCTCCGTGGATCCACAGGCGGTGACGACCAGCGCCAGCCCTATGGTGCCCGCCGCAAGGGCGGTACGCCGAGGCCGAGAGAGGAGCGACATGGAACCTTCCTCCATTTACACAATTGCCGGGGAGTGTGAGAGCGCTCTCTGGAAGAATTGTCTGCCCACCACGCGATGTCAAGAACTGTGATATTACGGTTACAGTCTCATTTTTCTTGACATCATCCTTGCGATACCGTGATGCTCCAGAGAGCGCTCTCACGTGACAGCCGAACAGAATGGGGCGGTGAGGACATGACCATGTCCGCCGAAAAGTCCTACCATCTTCAGGACTCCGGCGCGCTGAGGTTTCCCGAGGGCTTCGTCTGGGGCGCCGCCACCGCGGCCTACCAGATCGAGGGCGCCGCCCGGGACGACGGCAGGGGACCCTCCATCTGGGACACCTTCTCCAGGACCCCCGGCAAGGTTCACGCGGGCCACACGGGTGACGTCGCGTGCGACCACTACCACCGCTATCCCGAAGACGTCGCGATCATGCGCGACCTCGGCCTGCACTCCTACCGCTTCTCCA
Organism: Streptosporangium sp. G11; assembly: GCF_051192615.1. Lineage (NCBI taxonomy): Bacteria > Bacillati > Actinomycetota > Actinomycetes > Streptosporangiales > Streptosporangiaceae > Streptosporangium > Streptosporangium sp. G11. The sequence goes on along the minus strand of NZ_JBPJUQ010000024.1, from coordinate 110,984 downwards.
TCTCCTGGCCCCGCGTGCAGCCCGACGGATCCGGCCCGGCCAACCCGCGCGGCCTGGACTTCTACGACCGTCTCGTCGACGAGCTCCTCGGCAACGGCATCACCCCCATCGTGACGCTCTACCACTGGGACCTGCCGCAGACCCTGGAGGACCGCGGCGGCTGGACCAACCGGGAGACCGCCGCGCACTTCGCCGACTACGCCGCCATCGCGCACGGCAGGCTGGGCGACAGGGTCGAGACGTGGACCACCCTGAACGAGCCCTGGTGCTCGGCCTTCCTCGGCTACGCGTCGGGCATCCACGCCCCCGGCCTCGCCGAGCCCGCGCTGGGCTTCGCCGCCGCCCACCACCTGCTGCTCGGCCACGGCCTGGCCGTCCAGGCGCTGCGCGCCTCGGGCGCCGCCACGGTCGGCATCACGCTCAACCTCGCCCCCGTGATCGGCGACGACGCCCCGGCCGTCGAGCTCGTCGACGGCCTGCAGAACCGGATCTTCCTGGACCCGCTGCTGCGCGGGGAGTATCCCGCTGACGTCGTCGAGCGGGCCCGCCGCTTCACCGACTGGTCTTTCGTCCACGACGGGGACCTGGAGATCATCAGCCGGCCGATCGACCTGCTGGGCGTGAACTACTACCACCCGCAGACCGTGGCCGTCAGCACCGGCGAGCCCGCCAACCCGGTCTACCCGGGCAGCGAGGGCATCGCCTTCGGCGGAGCCGACGCGCCGCAGACCGCGATGGGCTGGCCGGTCCAGCCGTTCGGCCTGACCGATCTGCTCCTGCGGCTCTCGCGCGACTATCCTGGCACCCCACTGATCATCACCGAGAACGGCGCCGCCTTCGACGACGTCGTCGAGGACGGCGAGGTGCACGACGTCGGCCGTCTCTCCTACCTCGACGGACACCTGCGCGCGGCGCACGCGGCCATCGAGGGCGGCGCCGACCTGCGCGGCTACCTCGTCTGGTCACTCCTGGACAACTTCGAGTGGGCCGAAGGGTACCGCAAGCGGTTCGGTGTCGTACACGTCGACTACACGACACAACGCCGCACTCCCAAGGACAGCGCCCTGTGGTACAGCGAGGTCGTACGCCGGAACGGGCTGTGAGGGCCCGTCCAACCCTGGAGAAGGTGGCCGCCCGGGCCGGTGTGTCCCGGGCGACCGCCTCGCGCGTGGTCAACGGCTCCACGCGCGTGGCACCGCAGATCCGCGACGCGGTCAACCGCGCCGTGGAGGAGCTGGGCTACGTGCCCAACCAGGCGGCGCGGAGCCTGGTCACCCAGCGGGCCGACTCCATAGCACTCGTCTTCCCCGAGCCCGCGACCCGTGTCTTCTCCGACGACCCCACCTTCGCCGGGATCATCCGCGGGGTCAGCATGGAGATCGAGGAGGCCGACAAGCAGCTCGTGCTGATGCTCACCGGCATGGCGGGCGGCTACCAGCGGGTCGAGCGCTACGCCACCAACGGCCACGTGGACGGCGTGATCATCGCGTCGATGCACGGCACCGACCCCCTGCCGGGCATCCTCGCCAGGCGCGGGGTGCCGGTGGTGTGCAGCGGCCGGCCGACCGTGCCCAGCAGCCTGCCGTACGTGGACATGGACAACGCCGGCGGCGCCGAGCGCGCGGTGCGGCACCTGATGGAGCGGGGCAGGCGGCGCATCGCCACCATCGCCGGGCCGCAGGACATGATCGCCGGGATCGACCGGCTCAACGGCTACCGCGCTGTGCTGCGCGACTCCGACCGACGCTCCATCGTGGCGGTCGGCGACTTCACCCGCGAGTCGGGGACCTCGGCGATGCGGCAGCTGCTGGCCGACGACCCGGAGATCGACGCGGTGTTCGTGGCCAACGACCTGATGGCGCTGGGCGCGCTGCCGGCGTTGCGCCAGGCGGGCCGGCGGGTTCCCGACGACGTCGCGGTGATCGGCTTCGACGACATCCCGGCCGCCTCCTACACCGAGCCCCCGCTGACCACGGTCAGGCAGCCGACCGTCGAGATGGGACGCAAGCTCGCCCGCATGGTCCTCGACCTGGAGGAGAAGGCACAGACGATGCTCCCCACCGAGCTGGTCGTCCGGGAGTCCACGGCGTCCTGACCGCTGATCGCCCCGCCCGCGGAGCCCGCCGTCACCGCGCCCGCCCTGGCCATGGCGTCCTGACCGCTGATCGCCCCGCCCGCGGAGCCCGCCGTCACCGCGCCCATCCTGCCCACGGCGTTCTGACCGGCTGATCGCCCCGACGCTGGTCCGCTGGGCGGGCGCCCGCGCCCGCGGTGTCCTGACGGCCGCGCGGGCACGGCCCAGGGGCCGGCCGGACGCTACGAGGACGCCCTGACGACCAGCTCGGTGGGGACGATCATCGGTTCGGCGGGACCGCCCTCGAAGAGGGCGAGCAGCAGGCGGACCATGGCCGCGGCCTGCTCGGCGTGCGGCGTGTGGATGGTCGTCAGCGGCGGATCGGTGTAGCGGGCGGCCTCTATGTCGTCGTAGCCCACGATCGCGACCTCCTCGGGAATCCGCCGGCCCGCCTGGCGAAGCGCGTGCATCGCGCCGATCGCCATCAGGTCGTTGGCGGCGAAGACCGCGTCGATCTCCGGGTCGTCGGCCAGCAGCTGCCGCATCGCGACCGCCCCCGACTCGCGGGTGAAGTCGCCGACCGCGATGATCGAGCGCCGGTCGGAGTCGCGCAGCACCTCGCGGTATCCGGCCAGCCGGTCCTGCCCGCCTATCATGTCCAGCGGCCCGGCGATGGTGGCGATGCGCCGCCTGCCCCGCTCCAGCAGGTGCCGCACGGCCGTGGCGGCGCCGTCGACGTTGTCGTTGTCGACGTACGGCATCTCGACCGGCACGGCGGGCCTGCCGTAGGAGACGACCGGGACGCGCAGCCGGGTGAGCGCGACCGGCAGCGGGTCGGCGCCGTGGCTGGACACCAGCATGACGCCGTCGACGTGGCCACCGGCGATGTAGTGCTCCACGCGGGCGTGGCTCTCGGGCGACCCGGCCAGCAGCAGCACCACCTGCTTGTTGACGGCCTCCAGCTCCAGGCTGGCCGAACGTATGACGGTGGAGAACATCGGGTCGTCGGAGAACACCCGGTTCGGCGACTCCGAGACGACCAGCGCGACCGAGTTGGTCCGCTGGGTCACCAGGTTCCTCGCCGCCCCGTTGGGGACGTAGCCGAGCTCGTTCACCGCGCGCATGACCAGGTCCCGGATGTCGGCGGTGACCGTGGTCTGGCCGTTCACCACCCGGGAGACGGTCGACCGGGAGACCCCGGCACGGGCGGCGACCGCCTCCAGGGTGGGTCTTCTCATCGTGTTCTTCCCCTACAGTCCGTTACGCGTGATGACATCGCGATACCACAACGCGCTGTCCTTGAGCAAGCGCCGCTGGGTGGCGAAATCGACGTGCACGATTCCGAACCTACGCCGGTATCCTTCGGCCCACTCGAAATTATCCAGCAGTGACCAGACCAGGTAACCACGCACGTCCGCCCCGTCTGCGATCGCGGCGTGCACGGCGCGCAGATGACCGTCCAGATACGCGGTCCTGCGGGTGTCGTGGACGTGACCGTCCTCCACGACGTCGTCGAAGGCCGCGCCGTTCTCGGTGATGATCAGGCCGACCTCCGGGTAGTCGTCGGAGAGCCGCACCAGCAGGCGGGAGAGTCCGTTCGGCACGATCGGCCAGCCCATCGCGGTGGCCGGTACGCCGTCCGCGGAGCAGAACCGGATGTCCTCGCTGCCCGGCCACGCCGCGTCGGCCCGCTCGCCGGGACTCGCCTCCACGACGCACGGGTTGTAGTAGTTGATGCCCACCAGGTCGATCGGCTGGTTGATGATCGCCAGGTCGCCGTCCCCGATATGGTCGACGCCACCGTTGCGCCGGACGATGTCGAGAAACTCCGCGGGATACTCCCCGCGCAGCGCCGGGTCGATGAACTGCCTGGTCAGCAGGGTGTCGACCCGGCTGACCGCCTCCGCGTCCGCCTCCGAGACCTCGGCCCCGGGGTCGCCCACCTGGGCGGGGGTGATCACCGGTGACAGGTTCAGGACCAGCGAGATCTCCTCCGCGCCGCCCTCTCGGAGCACCCGCGCCGCCATCCCGTGCCCCAGCAACAGGTGGTGGGCCGCGCGGAAGGCCGCCGCGGCGTCGGTCCTGCCGGGCGCGTGCACGCCGTTGCCGTAGCCGAGGAAGGCCGCGACCCACGGCTCGTTGAGGGTCGTCCAGTTGCGGACCCGGTCTCCCAGCCGCGCGTGCACGGCCGCCGCGTACTCCTCGAAGCGGTGGGCGGTGTCGCGCTCGGGCCAGCCGCCCGCGTCCTCCAGCGCCTGCGGGAGGTCCCAGTGGTAGAGGGTGGCGTACGGCGTGATGCCCGCTTCGAGCAGCCTGTCCACCAGGCGGCTGTAGAAGTCGAGGCCGCGTGTGTTGACGGACCCCTTGCCGTACGGCTGGACCCTGGGCCAGGCCACCGAGAAGCGGTACGCGGCCAGGTTCAGCTCGGTCATCAGCCGGACGTCGTCGGCGTGGCGGAAGTAGTGGTCGCACGCCACGTCGCCGGTGTCACCACCGACGACCTTGCCCGGTGTACGAGAGAAGGTGTCCCAGATCGAGGGCTCGCGGCCGTCCTCCTTCACGGCTCCCTCGATCTGGTAGGACGCGGTGGCCGCGCCCCAGACGAAACCGGTGGGGAAGTCCGCACGCCCTTCCGTAAGGGTGGCCCCCCGAGTGCCGACGACGGTCATCCCTTCACCGCTCCCTGCATGATTCCTCCGATGATCTGTTTGCCGAGTAGAGCGAACACGATGACCAGTGGCAGCGTGCCGAGCGTGGTACCCGCCAGGCCGAGCACGTAGTCGTTGACGTATCCGCTGGCCAGTGTGGACAGGGCGACCTGGACCGTCGGATCCTCCGGGGTCAGGACGACCAGCGGCCAGAAGTAGTCGTTCCAGACCGACATGAAGGTGAGCATGCCGAGCACCGCCGCCGCCGGGCGGGCGGCCGGGAGCACGACGTGCCAGAACAGGCCCCAGGTGCTGCAGCCGTCGACCCGCCCCGCCTCGAGCAGCTCGGTCGGCAGCGCCCGGGAGAGGTACTGGGTCATGAAGAACACGCCGAACGCGTTGACGAGCGCGGGAACGATCAGCGCGTACATGGTGCCGGTCCACTCCAGCTTCACCATCAGCATGTACAGCGGGATGATGCCCAGCTGGGTCGGCACCATCATCGTCGCCACGGTGAGCAGGAGCAGGGCGTTGCGGCCGCGGAAGCGCAGCTTGGCGAAGGCGAACCCGGCCAGCGTGGAGAAGAACATCACCGCGAGCGCGACGGAGCCGGAGACGATGACGGAGTTGAGCATCGCCAGGGCGAAGGGGACCGTGTCGAAGACGCGGGCGACGTTGGCGAAGAAGTTGCCGCCGGGTATCAGCGGCGGCGGGACGTCGGCCAGGGCCGCGTTGTCCCGGGAGGCCACCACGATGCTGTAGTAGAGCGGCAGCATCGAGAAGAACGCCACCGCGGTCAGCGTGAGGTAGGTGAGCCTGCGAGCGGCGCCACCAGAGCGACGGCGGGCCGTGGAGACGGCGGTGTGGGCGCTCACGTCAGCCCTCCCTTCCCGCGACGGGTGAGCAGGTAGTTGACACCGGCGACCACCACGATGAAGACGAACATCATCCAGGAGATGGCCGAGGCGTAGCCGAAGTCGAGCTTGGTGAAGTTCTCGTAGATGAACAGCGAGAGCGTCTGGTACTGCCGGTCCACCCCTCCGGTGATGATGTAGGAGCTGAACAGCAGCGGCTCGGCGAGGATCTGCATGGCACCGATCGTCGAGGTGATGACGACGAAGATGATCGTGGGCTTGATCATCGGGATGGTGATCCTGCGGAGCTGGGTCATCCCGCTCGCGCCGTCGATGGTGGCCGCCTCGTACAGCTCCCGCGGTACGGCCTGCATGGCCGCCAGGAAGATCAGGGCGTTGTAGCCCGTCCACCTCCACATGATCATGGTGGAGATGGCGAAGTGGGAGCTCAGCACCCCCTCGTTCCAGGCGACGCCGTCGACGCCCACCAGCGAGAACACCCAGTTGATCATGCCGAAGTCCCGGCCGAACAGCTGGCTGAAGATGACCACCACCGCGACCACGCTGGTCACGTTGGGCAGTAGCAGCGTGATGCGGAAGAAGGTCTGCGCCCGCAGCGGCCGGTTGAGCAGGTGGGCCAGCCAGATGGCCAGCAGCAGCTGCGGCCCGGTGGACAGCACCCCGATGGACAGGGTGTTGAAGGTGGCGTTCCAGAAGTAGTCGTCGGCGAGCAGCGTCCTGAAGTTGTCCAGGCCGACGAAGGTCTGCTCGTCCTGGAGCAGCGTCCACTCGTGCAGGCTCACCCAGGCGGTGTAGGCCAGGGGGAACAGCCCGAAGGCGGAGAACAGCAGGAAGAACGGGGCCACGTACGCGTACGGCGAGCCCTTGACGTCGAGTTGGTGAACCAGGTGGCGGCGGAGGCGGCGGCTGGGTCGCACCGGCCTGTTCGGTGGGACCGCCGCCAGGCGGTCGGGCGCGCGGGTGGCCATGGCAGCTCCTTTCGGCGATTCGTTGGGCGGCGTTCGTCGGACAGCGTTCGTCGGACAGCGTTCGTCGGACAGCGTTCGTCGGACGGCGGGAGGCATGCGGCCCGTCGCGGCGGGAGCCACGCGGCTCACCGGCACGGGACGCACGCCGCTCGCGGGAACAGGGGAACAAGCAGGTGGCCGACCGGTGCGAGACCAGCCGGCCGGGGGCGACTACTTGATCCTGCCGACGTCCTTGAGCGCCTGCGCCCAGGCCTCCTCGGCGGTCTGCTTGCCCTGGTCGACCCGCTGGAGGCCGTTGCCGATCGCCTGCAGGACGTCACCGGCCTTGGGACCCACGGGCTGCGGCTTGAGCGCCTTGGCGGCGTCGGTGAAGATCTTGCCGATCGGCGCGTTGCCGAAGTACGGGTTGACGTAGTCCTTCACCGCAGGGTCGTCGTACAGGGCGGGCAGCGAGGGCAGCGCGCTGGCCTCCGTGAAGAGCTTGATCTGGCTCTCCTTGTTGGTCAGCAGGTCGATCAGCGCCGCGGCCTCCTTGGGGTGCTTGCCCTGTTTGGGCAGCATCAGGTGGGTGCCGCCCTGGTTGCCGCCGCCTCCGGGCACCGCGGCGATGTCCCAGGTGCCCTCACCGGGCTTCTGGTCCTTGATCGTGCCGGTCTTCCAGGCCGGGCAGACCATGGTGGCGAAGGTGCCCTTGGCGATGCCGGTGTTCCACGGCGGCGAGAAGGCGGCGAGGTTGGCCGAGAGACCCTCGTTGATCATCTTCACACCCGTGTCGTACGCCTGGCGCACGGCGGGGTTGGTGGCGGCGACGATGTTGTACTGGGCGTCGTAGAAGCCGATGGGGGCCTGCTCGACCATGGCGCGGAAGTGCTCGCCGGGGCCGTCGGTGAACTTGGCGCCCTCCACCTTGCCCGCGACGAACTTCTTGCCCGTCTCGATGTAGGCGTCCCACGTCGGCCAGAGCGCCCCGACCTCTTCGCGGTCGGTGGGCAGGCCGGCCTTCTTGAACAGGTCGGGGCGGTAGCACATGGCCAGGCCGCCGACGTCGGTGCCCAGGCCCAGGAGCGAGGAGCCGTCGTTGGAGACGCCCAGCTTCCACTTCCAGTCGAGGTACTCGCTCTCGCGCTTGTCCAGGCCGTATTCCTTGAGGTTGTGGAACTTGTCCGGCACGGGGGTGAAGGCGCCGATGTAACCGCCCTCGACGGCGACCACGTCCGCGGCGCCCGCGCCGGTGGTCAGCTGGGTGATGAGGTTGGTGTGGTGGTCGTTGAACTGCGCGCGGCGCTCCACGATCTCCACGTTGGGGTGGGTCTTCTTGAACTCCTCGTACAGCGGCGCGTAGTGGAAGTCGCTGAAGAGCCCGACGGTCAGCTTGATCTTCTCGGCCGGCTGGGAGGCCGTCCCGCCGCTTCCGGTGGTCTCGCCGCCACCGCCGCCGCAGGCGGTAAGGCCCAGGGCCAGGGCGGAAACGGCGACCATCGGGGCGAGGAACCGCTGGCGTAACTTACGCATGGAACCCTCCTAGGGTCCTCATAAGTGATCATGGAGAGAGCGCTCCCTGAGCAGATTGATGCCAAGCGGGTTACGTGTCAACGGTCCCCCCAACGCCGACCGGAGCCTGGCGATCAGCTTTTTACGGAGAGCGCTCTCCCAGACTTTCGGACATTCCCGCAGGTCAGAAAGATTTCGCGGCCGGATTTTTCGGTGAATGGAGCGTTCCCACCGTGAAAGGTCACATTAAGGTCGCGTTTCCGCCATGTTCCATGACGCCGTACCGAGCCCTTGACACTCCTCACGGAGCGGGTCACTCTCTTTCTCAGAGAGCGCTCCCCAGTGACTCTTCTCATGACTCCGCGCGCCGCGGGCACCCGCGGCGCCGATGACCGCCGCCCGCGCGCGAAGTGACCCCGGGCGGCGCGTCCCGCCGTCCCCGTGCGCGAGGCCACCCGCCCCGTTCCTTCGGCGAAGCCTTCGATGGAGGCTTCGGCGAAGACGACGCGTAGGCCGTCACGGCCCCCATGTCTCTCGTGGCCGCACCGGAACCCGTAGAGTCGTCCGGCCGGTCGGAAATCGACCGGCGCGTATCCAACCAAGGAGAACCACGTGGCACTGGAGAAGCCGGAGATCGACTTTCCGGAAGGCGCCCCGCCCTCGGAGCTGGAGATCGTCGACATCGTCGTAGGGGACGGCCCGGAGGCCAAGCCGGGAAACCAGGTCACCGTGCACTACGTCGGCGTGGCCTTCTCGACGGGCGAGGAGTTCGACGCGTCGTGGAACCGCGGCGACACCTTCCAGTTCCCGCTGGGCGGGGGCCGGGTCATCGCGGGCTGGGACCAGGGCGTCGCGGGCATGAAGGTCGGCGGCCGCCGCCGTCTCACCATCCCGCCGCACCTCGGCTACGGCAACGCCGGTGCGGGCGCCCGCATCAAGCCGGGAGAGACGCTCATCTTCGTCGTGGACCTGCTCGGCACGAGCTGACGTCACCAGGCGAAACGGCACGGGCGGGCCTCACCGGCGACGGGGGGCCCGCCCTTCGCGTCCGTCACGCCGGCCACGTCCCCTATGTCCGGTGGCGTCCCCCGCGTGCCTTAACCGGGCGGCCACCTCACGTTCAGAGGGGTTCAGGAGGGTTCGCGGGGAGGGTCCGGCCCTCCCGGAAACGCGATGACTCCGAAAAGCAGCGCTTCACCTCACCGAAATGCCGCTTGTAGCTCTTAAGCTGGCCATTGTGTTGTTGATCGACCTCGCGCGCACCTCGGCGGCCGTGACCGCCAGCTCCGCCCGGCTGGCGAAGACCGCCCACCTCGCGGAGCTGCTCGGCAGGGTCGAGCCGGACGAGGCGGAGATCGCCATCGCCTACCTCTCCGGGGAGCTGCCGCAGCGCAACGTCGGAGTGGGCTGGACGAGCCTGCAGGATCCGCCCGAGCCCCGGCTGGCCGCCACCGCCACCCTGCGCGGGGTCCACGACCTCCTCGACCGGATCAAGTCCCTGTCCGGCCCCGGCTCGCAGGGCGCGCGCAAGACGCTGGTCTCCGAGCTGTTCGGCGCCCTCACCCGCCAGGAACAGGTCTTCCTGTCACGGCTGCTGCGGGGAGAGCTGCGCCAGGGGGCGCTCGAGGGAGTGATGATCGAGGCCGTGGCGAAGGCGGCCGGGGTGCCCGCCACCGAGGTCAGACGAGCGCTGACGCTGCGCGGCTGGCTTCCCGCCGTCGGCGCCGCCGCCCTGGGCGGCGGGGTCGAGGCACTGCGCGCCTTCCGCCTGGAGGTCGGCCGCCCGGTGTCGCCGATGCTCGCCCAGAGCGCCACCTCCATCGAGACCGCGTTCGGCAAGCTCGGCGGGCCGGTCGCCGTCGAGTGGAAACTCGACGGCGTCAGGGTCCAGGCGCACCGCTCGGGCGACCGGATCACCGTCTTCACCCGTGCCCTGGAGGACATCACCGCACAGGTGCCCGAGCTGGTCGAGGCGATGAGCGCCCTTCCCTCCCGTGACCTGGTCCTCGACGGCGAGGTCATCGCGCTGCGCGCCGACGGCCGCCCCGAGCCCTTCCAGGTCACCTCCGGCCGCGTGTCCAGCCGCACCGACGTGCCGCGCGCGAGAGAGAGAACCCCGCTGAGCGTCTTCTTCTTCGACGCGCTGAGGGTCGACGGCGCCGACCTGCTCGACCTGCCGGGTGAGGCGCGCCATGCGGCCCTGGCCGCCGCCGTACCCCCGGAGCTGGTGACTCCCCGCCTGATCACCGGCGACGTCGCGGACGGCGAGGCGTTCTTCAAGGACGTGATCAGAAGCGGCCACGAGGGCGTCGTGGTCAAGTCTCTTCTGGCGCCCTACGCCGCCGGGCGGCGCGGAGCCGGCTGGATCAAGGTGAAGCCCCGGCACACGCTCGACCTCGTCGTCCTGGCCGCCGAGTGGGGCAGCGGCCGCCGCGAGGGCAGGCTCTCCAACCTGCACCTGGGCGCCCGCGACCCGCTGACCGGCGGGTTCGTCATGCTCGGCAAGACCTTCAAGGGCCTGACCGACGAGCTGCTCGCCTGGCAGACCGACCGCTTCCTCGGCATCGCCGAGGGCCCCACCGACGGCTGGACGGTCGCCGTCCGCCCCGAGATGGTCGTCGAGATCGCCTTCGACGGCGTGCAGCAGTCGAGCCGCTATCCCGGCGGCATGGCGCTGCGCTTCGCCAGGGTCATCCGCTACCGCACCGACAAGACGGCGGACCAGGCCGACACCGTCGACATGGTCCGCTCCCTCATGCTCTGACGCCCCCGTGCTCCGACGTTTTGTACTTTGACGCCCCCGTGCTCCGACGTCCGCATCGTGCTCTAACGCTCTTGTGCTCTGACGCCCTCGTGCTCTGACACTTTTGTGCTTTGACGTCCCGCCGCGCGGGCGTCATCTCCCCCGCGTGTCGTTTCGCGCGGGCGTCGACCCGGGAGACACCGTAGGTGCCGTCTCACGAGACACCGCCGGTGTCATTTCACGAGACGCAGGGTGAGGGGGTACCGGAAGTCGCCGTCGCCCGCCGCGGCCACGGCGCCGACCACGGACAGGACCACGCCGCCGATCCAGAGCAGGGGCGTCAGCACGAAGCCTATGAACGTGATCGCCAGCACGATGGTGGCCGCGAGCATCGTCAGCTGGAAGTTGAGGGCCTCCACCGAGTGCGCCCGGACGTAGCGCGAGGTCTTGCCCGCGGTGAACATCATGACCGCCGGGCCGACGACGGGAAGGCCGATCAGCGGGAGCAGGTGCGCCGCCACCGCGCCCAGCCGCTCGGCTCCGGTCTCCCCCCGCCTGCCGGGGTATGGGTGATGACCGTACGCGACCTGGCCCGCGACGGGCGGGTAGGACGCGGGCCTGGCCGGGTGCGTGCCGTACAGTTCGTTCATGATCGGGACGAGGTCGCCGTGGACGCGGGCCGTCATCGCCCGTTCCAGCCTGTCGTCGAACTCGACCTTGTCGAGCCTGCCCTCCGCGTAGGCGGTCTGGACGTGCTCGACCACCTGCTCGCGATCCTGGTTGCTGACCCGAAGCCCCGCGTGACCGAACTGAGGGCCCGTCGCCGGCACTCCCCCGTACCCCGGGCCCGCTGGTGTCGCTGTGCCTGCCATGAGACCGATACCCTTTCGTCGCCGCTTCGACCTCAATGCTCGTCCAGATTGTCGGCCCCGTATATCAGGATGAACCCCCATAAGCCCCTGAGACCCATCCCTGGCCTTCCGCCATGGAACGAGCAGGAGAGGTATACAAGGAAATATGAGATGGCGAGATCGCTATGGGTTGAGGCGCCTGCGCGGGCCGAAGATCGCCAAGTACGACCGCGCCACGACCGATGCCGACATCGAGGCGCTCATCGCCTTCGCGAAGTCACGCCGGGGCGTCGAGTTCTACGTCGAGCCCGAGACCTTCGCGACGAACACCACGGCGGTGGCCGTCGCCGACGACGGTGAGTGGACCCGGCGCCGGGTCGGCTCCCCCGCGGTGATCCGCAAGGTGGCCCGCGACCTGGCCCTGCCCGTCTACGACGTGCAGCTGACCGGCTACCCACCCCGGATGAGGGCCTACAACGAGCGTCAGAAGCGCGCGGAGGGCTGAGCCGGAGGACCGCCGCCCCTCATGACCGGACCCGGGGCGGCCCCGATCATCCGGTGACGCGAGAACACGAAGAACCGGCGGCCGCCTCGTGGCCGGGGCCGCCGGGCTTTTCAGGCGGCGCGGGCGTCGAAGGCGGCGCGGACGTTGGAAGCGTCGCGGGCGTCGGAGACGGCAAGACCGTCGGAGGCGTCGCGACCGTCGAGAGCAGTCAGGCCTTCGAGGGCGGCGCGGCCGTCGGGCGCGGCCAGGCCTTCGGAGGCGGAACGGCCATCGGGAGCGGCGAGACCGTCCGAGGCGGCCGGGGGCTGCCCGTCTCCCATTCCACCATGCAAGACGCGCCTGGTCAGAGTGGCCGATCGGCGGCAATCACGATACGCGTCGAGGAACGCGCACGGGAGTGCGAGCGTTCGGGTGTACCGGCCGCGTAATCTTTTTCTTCCCTTCAGGTGAGTACCCTCCGAAGGTTGGAGCCCGCGATCATGGGTCGCTGCACAAAACAGGAAATATGGGTATTTGTACGTTTCATGTTGGTGAATGGTATGCGCTGAAGAAGTGATGCCGATGGATTTCAAGCTTCTTGGACCGATCGAAGTGCGGGGGGCCAATGGGCAGCCGATCGCCCTCGGACGGCGCAAACAGCGCGTGTTGCTCGCCGCCCTGCTGCTCAATGCCGGCAAGGCGACCCCCACCCAGCGGATGCTCGACTGGTTGTGGGGTGAACACGCTCCCGCCACGGCGGAGTCGAACCTCTACACCTATATCTCCGCGCTGCGCCGGGTGCTTGGTTCGCCTTCCAGGATCGAGGCGGGCTCCAACGGGTACGTGCTCCGGGTCGCCCCCGGTGAAATAGACGTGAAATTGTTCGAAGAACTCGCCGCTCAAGGACGTCAGATGTTATCCGAAGGGCGAAATGACGTCGCGCTCGAACGGTGCGCCCGGGCTCTGGGCCTCTGGCGCGCCGAAACGGTCCTGGAGGGGCTGTCCCTGCCCGAGCCGTTGCGAGGCGAGGCGGCGCGGCTGGAACGGCTGAGGACAACCGTTGTGGACGCGTCCTTGGAGGCCCGTCTGGCACTGGGCCAACACGGCGAGGCGCTTCCCGATCTGGAGGCGCTGACCCGCAGGGATCCGCTGAACGAACGGCTCCGGGCACAGCTCATGCTCGCCCTGTACCGCTCCGGCCGCCGGGCCGACGCGCTCTCGGTGTACCAGCGCGCGCGGGAGATGCTCGCCGCGGAGCTGGGCGTCGATCCCGGCCCGGACCTGATCCGCATGCACCAGCAGATCCTCGTCGACGACTCCGTGCTGGCGGCGCCGTCACCGTCGATCGTCGCCCGCAGGGTTTTCGCCCCGGCCGAGCTCCCGGCCGACTCGGCCGCCTTCACCGGGCGTACCGCCGAGATCTCACTGCTGCGGACGGCGCTGGTCTCCGCGAGCCCGGGTCAGATCGTCATCTCCGCGGTCGCCGGAGCGGCCGGGATCGGCAAGTCGGCGTTCGCCGTCCACGTCGCCCACCGGATCGCGGACCGGTTCCCCGACGGGCAGCTCTACGTGAACCTGCACGGCTCCAGCCCCAACATCAAGCCGCTGAACCCGGCCGAGGTCCTCGCCCGCCTGTTACGCTCCCTCGGCGGCGACGACGCGGCCGTGCCGACCGAGGTGGACGAGGCCGCCGCGCGACTCCGCTCGCTGACCGACGGCAAACACCTGCTGTTCCTGTTCGACAACGCCCGGGACGCCGCGCAGGTACGGCCGCTGCTGCCCGCCAGCCCCACCTGCTGCGTGCTGATCACCTCCCGGAGGATGCTGACCTCCCTGGACGCCGTCGCGCACCTCCGCCTCGACGTCATGGCCGAAGACGAGGCGACCACCCTGCTGAGCCGCCTCGTCGGCGACAAGCGCGTCACCGCCGACCCCCGGGCGGCGCACGCGATCGTACGGCTCTGCGGCGGCCTGCCGTTGGCGATCAGGATCGCCGCCGCCCGGCTGATCGCCCGGCCGGGCCTGTCGCTGCGGGTCCTCGCCGACCGTCTCGCGGTCGAGGACCATCGCCTGTCGGAGTTGCAGGCCGACGACCGGGCGGTCCGGGCCTGCTTCATGGTGAGTTACCGCAGCCTGGAAGCCGAGCACTCGCGCATGTTCCGGCTGCTGAGCCTGCTCGGCGGGTCCGACATCAGCGTCGCGGTCGCCGCGGCGCTGGCCGACCGCTCGGAGGAGCAGACCGCAGATCTCCTGGACCATCTCGCGGACGTTCAGCTCCTCGAGGTCCGTGACACCGACCGATATCGCATGCACGACCTGCTCTGCCTGTTCGCCCGCGAGCGGACCCGGCAGGAGGAGACCGAGGAGGAGCAGCTGCAGGCCGTCCGGCGGGCGATCCACAGCTCTCTCGTCATCGCCCGCACCCTCGGCGACGTGTGCAACCAGCGAACCAAGAGAAACGCCAAGTTCGGTCACATGGCGCTCGGCCGCTTCGGCATGTCTCCCGACGGCTTCACGGCCGATTCCCGGTGGCTCAACGCCAAGATGGCCGACCTGATCTCCACCGCGCGCCAGATGCCCGGCGCGGCGGGGGACGGCGCCGGTCTCTCGACCGTCCACGGCGCCGCCCTGCGCCGGCCGCTGTAGCGACGGGAAACGAGCGACCGAAACCGGCGAGGGACCTGAAAACGCCGGAGGTAAACCTCGCGTACGCCCGCCGTAATCACGGAATTCGACGCGCCGGAAATCATTGTCATGCGCCGTGATCACGGGAATTTACACGCTGGAAATAATTCCTTCACACACCCGCCCTAACCGCGGGATTCGGCATGCCCGAAATAATCGTCACACGCACCCGCCATGGCCGCGGGATTCGAAAGGTTAATCCCCGGGGTCGCGCGTCGCGCTATCCTTTTCCGCCCACGACTCATCGAGCTACGGCGTCAACCTATACAGACTTGTATGGTGCGAGGTATAGCCACATTTAACACTATTAGCGACATGTCTCTTGTCTTCTCGCACCTCTAGAGAGAAGGCCGGCACCTTGCGCAGGAAGACCCAGAGGTTGACCGGTGACCGCGGCGACGCTGCCGCAGGAGCCCAACGAGCGCCCGCCTCGCGACGATTGTCATCCTCGAACCGAACTCACCTGTGACGCCAGAAGCTGCAAAATCGCGCAAAAACGCCAGGAAAGCGTGGACATGTCTGAGCTAATCGGCATCGATGAGTGTGAAAACCTCACCGTGAAACAAGTCCAAAACCTGTACGGGAAGTACGTCAGCCGCAGCCAGGTCAACCTCATGACCTCCTTCGGCTTCGGCCGCGAGCTCGCCGATCGAGCCGAGGGCGCCTGGATCTGGACCCGTGACGGCCGCCGGATCCTCGACGTCACCGGAGGGGTCGGCGTCCTCAACCACGGCCACAACCACCCGCGCATCCTGGCGGCCCGGCGTCGTTTCGCCGACCAGCGGCGCATGGAGGTCCACAAGGCGTTCTTCTCGCCGTACGTGGCCGCGCTGAGCCACAACGTGGCCACGCTGCTGCCGGGCGACCTGAACATCTCCTACTTCCCGAACTCGGGTGCCGAGGCCAACGAGGGCGCCATCAAAATGGCGTACAAGTATCACGGCGGGCGGCGTAACACCATCCTGCGATCCGACATCAGCTTCCACGGCAAGACCCTCGGGGCGGGAAGCCTGACCGGATCGTCCGAGAACTCGTTCCGGTTCCCCGGGCTTCCGGGGATCGTCGTCCACCCGTACGGCGACATCGCGGCCGTGCGGGCGGCGATCGACGCCGCGCGCACCCCCGCGGGGAAGTGCGACGTCTACGCGATCATGGTCGAGCCGTTCAGCGCCTCGAGCATGCGCAGCTGGTCGGAGGCGGACCTGCGCGAGCTGCGACGGCTCTGCGACGAGCACGACATCATCATGATCTTCGACGAGGTGTACACCGGATGGGGTAAGACCGGCAGCCTCTTCTACTTCATGCGCTATCCGGATCTGCTGCCCGACATCCTCGTCTACTCCAAGTCGCTGGGCGGCGGGAAGGCGTCGATCGCCGGATACACCGCGCGAGAGCGCATCTTCCGCAAGGCGTACGACCGGCTCTCCGACGTCATCCTGCACAGCACGACCTACTACGGGTTCGGCGAGGAGACCGTCACCGCGCTCGAGGCGATCAACGTGATCGTCGAGGAGGACTATCCCGCGCGGGCGCGGCAGATCGAGCGCGTCCTGAAGCCCGGGCTGGAGAACATCCAGAAGCGCTATCCGGACGTGGTCGGCCAGGTGACCGGCACGGGGGCGCTGTGGGGGGTGTTCCTGACCGGCGGTCCCAAGGTGCTCGACCTGGCCGGCAAGCTGGCGCCGGGCTTCTCCAACGATCCGCACTTCCGCACCAAGCTGATCACTCTCTCGGTGATCGCCGACCTCTACCGTGAGCACGACATCGTGTCGTACTACAGCCCGAACGTCGAGAACCCCCTCGTCGTCGCGCCGACCCTCGCCATCGAACCCGACGACCTCGAATACTTCCTGGAGAGCCTTCACAAGACACTGGCCAAGGGCCTGCCACGGCTGCTCGCCCGGTTCGTCCGAGAGAAGGTGGGATCGCGGTGGCCTATCGGGTCGTAGTGACCGGCAGCGCCGGGATGCTCGGCGGCAATCTGGTCCGGCGGCTCGTGCTCGCGGGTCACGAGGTGATCGGCGTGGACCTGCGCCCGCCGTCCGACCCGGACCCGGGATGGAGCCACCGGGTCGGCGACGTGCGAGACGTCGCGCTGATGACCGAGGCGATGGCCGGGGCGGACGCGGTCGTGCACTGCGCCGGCGCGCTGCCGAGCTATCCGGCGGAGCAGATCCACAAGTTGATCGTCGGAGGCACGCACAGCGTGCTGGAGGCCGCGCGCCTGGCCGGGGTGGAGAGGATGGTCCACATCTCCTCCACCGCCGTGTACGGGCTCCCGAAGCTGGTGCCCACCCCGGAGGAGCACCCGCGCGAGCCTGTCGACCCCTACACCAGGGCCAAGACCGAGGCGGAGGAGCTGGCCGACAAGTACCGGGCCGGCGGGATGTGCGTGCCGATCCTGCGCCCCAAGACCTTCCTCGGCCCCGGCCGGATGGGCCTGTTCGCGATGCTCTTCGAGTGGGCCGAGGAGGGCCGGAACTTCCCGGTCCTCGGCCGCGGAGACGTGCGCATCCAGATGCTCGCCGTGGAGGACCTGGTGGACGCCGTGGCCGGTGTCCTGACGGCACCGGCGGACGTCGCGAACGACACCTACAACCTCGCGGCCGCGGAGTTCGGCACGCTGCGAGAGGACTTCCAGGCGGTGCTCGACGCGGCCGGTCACGGCAAACGTGTCGTGTCGCTGCCCGCCCGGCCGGCCCTGGCCGGACTCCGGCTGCTGGAGCGGACCCGGCTGTCCCCGGTGTACGGGCGGCTGGTGCACAAGCTGCTCGCCGACTCCTACGTCAGCATCGACAAGGCCAGGGAACGGCTCGGCTTCCGGCCCCGGCTGTCCAATCAGGACGCGATTCTCCGTACGTACGCGTGGTGGCGCGAGCATCGCACCGCCGGCTCGCCTGGGGGCGCCGGCCAGACCAGCCGCGACGCGTGGCGGCAGGGCGCGCTGTCACTGGCGAAAGTCTTCTTCTGAAGTGACGGGGAAAGCATGTACGTCGTCGAATCGGCAGACATTCCAGAAATCCCGCAGCCCAGGGGACCGGCCCCGGACCAGAAAACGGAAGCCCGGCCACGCCTGGTCACGGACCTCTTCAGACTGATACGGCCCTCGCACGCGGCCAAGGCGATCCTCCTCGTGCCGCTCGCCCTCATCGACACCTCCCTGTGGCACCTCGCCACGGTGGTCGAGGTCGTCCTGGCCACGATCGCGTTCATCCTGGCCTCCTCCGCCGTCTACGTCGGCAACGACATCGCCGACCGGCACCGTGACGTGCACCATCCCGTCAAGCGTCATCGTCCCGTCGCCGCCGGTCGCGTGGGGATCAGGGTCGCGTACGCCTACTGTGCCGCCCTGCTCGCGCTGCTCAGTGCCGTCATCCTCCTCACCCCGGGGCCGTACTGGCCCATAGTGGCGTACCTATTGATCAACATCGCGTACAGCCGCTATCTCAAACACATACCGCTGGTCGACGTGGGCACGGTGGCGGTCTGTTTCGTCCTCCGGGTCGTCCAGGGGTACGAGGTGGCCGGGGGACGGGCGTCCGCCTGGTTGCTGGTCACGGTGTTCTCGATGTCCCTGCTGCTCCTCATCGGCAAGCGGCGCCAGGAACTGAAGACCGGCGCCGCGCACCGGCCGGCGCTCCACGGCTACTCGATGGAGCTGACCAACTGGCTGCTGCAGATCGCCTCCGTGCTCGCCCTCGTCTCCGGTCTCATCTACCTGCGCGAAGAGGGCCCGTTCGGCCCCCAGTACGGTCAGACGGCGATGCTGCTGTCCACGCCCTTCGCGCTCTTCGCCCTCTTCCGCTACCTGCAGATCCAGCTGATGGATGAGGGCGGCGGTGACCCGGTCCGAATCCTGCTGCGGGACCGTGTAATGGTCGCCAACTCGATGTTGTGGGCCGCCACCCTGGGCGTGACGCTCGTGCTCGCCCACCATCCGGTCCCGTTGTGAGAGCGACACGGAAGGAAAGAATGGAAGTCCGCATATTGGGTCCGGTCGAGGTGACCGTCGACGGCCGGCGGGTTCCCCTGGGGCCACCGCAACGACGTGCGGTGCTGGCCGCCCTGGCGGTCGACGTCAACCATCCCGTGTCACTTCCGACGTTGATCGACCGGGTCTGGAATCTTCCACCGGACCGGGCGACGGACTCGCTGTACGCCCACATCGCACGCCTGCGGCAGGCGCTGACGGGAACCGCGGTCTCCATCGAGCGCCGCGGTGGCGGTTACGTGCTGGAGGCCGACCCCGACCGGGTGGACGCCCACCGGTTCCAGCGGCTGGCGAAACAGGCGCAGGCCCACGCCGACGACGACTTCACCCGGGCCGAGCTGCTGTCCGAGGCGATGGAACTGTGGCACGGCTCGCCGCTGACCGACATCTCGGGAGACTGGGCTTCCCGGATGCGCTACAGCATCGAGCAGCAGTTCGTCGGCGCCGTCGTCACCTGGGCGCGGACGCTCCTGCGGCTGGGACGGCCCGACGCGGTGGTCACCGAACTCACCCCGCTCGTTCCCCGCTATCCGCTCGTGGAGCCGCTGGCGAGCATGCTGATGCGCGCTCTCTGCGCCCTGGGACGCACCGCGGAGGCGGTGGCCCAGTACGCGCGCCTGCGCGGGTATCTGGCCGACCATCTCGGCATCGAGCCGGGGCCGGAGCTGCGCGCGCTGCACCAGGAGATCCTGCGCGGCGACCACGACATGCCGACCTGGGCGGCCGAGGGGGTGGTCCTGGCCGGCGCCGACCACGCCGGTTCGGGCTGGGCGCCGCTCGGGCAGCCGCCGAGCTGGACCCGGCCCGCGGCCCACGTGCCCGACCGGGTGCTCTCCCGCAGGCCCTGACCTCCCCCTCACCCCTTCGTCGAGATGACCAGGTGTTGCCCGCTGTGGTCGGAAAGACCGTTCGACCGCACCAGCCCGTACCGGTGCACGGTGATGTCGGGTGTGGTGAACGCCCAGTCGATCCGCCACAGCGGCCACTGGTCGTCCCAGGAGGTGGGGTAGAGCGATTCGAGCACCGGGGTGGCGTCGACCAGCCGGTCCGGCAGCAGGCGCAGGATGCCCATCGCCGGTGAGGCGTTGAAGTCTCCGGCCAGCAGGGTCGGGTGCGGATTCCTCTCGACGTCGGCCGCGAGCGCGCGGAGGTTGGCCTGCCGCCGCTCGTGCTGGGTCCGGTTGAGGCGCCGGGGATCCGGGCCCTGCGGGAACGCGTGAACGGGGGAATTGATGTGCGTGTTGTAGAGCGAGACGGTGTCCCCGCCGACGCGTACGTCCGTGCGCAGTGTCTTCACCGCGGAGAAACCGGGCAGGCCCGGGTCGGGGGGTATGGCCCTGTCGCGTTCCTCCGACAGCCACGGGCGCAGGTCGATCCCCCGCTCCAGGACGATCGGGAACCGGGAGACCGTCACCAGCTCGCTCGCCGCGGCGATGTGGTAGCCGGGAAACTCCCGGCGCAGCCTGGCCGTGTCGTCCACCCGGATCGCCTTGGAGTCCCGGCCGAAGTAGATGTACTCCTGCAGGAGATACACGTCCGCCTTCTGGTCGTGCAGGTACCGGTAGAAGTCGTCGATGTCGCGCGACGGCGTGCCGGTGGGCGGTGGCATCGTCTCCCCGCCCGCCCGCATGTCCCAGTACAACGTGTTCCAGGAGAACACCGTGATCGCGCCCGGCGGGGCGGGCGGGGGGCTGTGCCACAGGGAGGCGAGGTTGAGCCCGCTCGCGCCCCCGCCGAGCACCAGGGAGGCGAGCGTCACCGCCGCGATCCACCCCCGGGCCGCGCGCGCCGGCAGGGCCACCGCGAGCAGCAGGACCGGGAAGAGCACGAAGGCGAACGGCGGGGCGAGCTCGGGGGCCTGCCACCACCACACCCGGCCGGACAGCACGCGGTGGAGCACCACGAACACCAGCCAGGCGACCGGCGCGGCCAGCAGCGGCCAGGTCCTCCAGCGCGACCGCCGGGCGGGCCCGGGCCCGGCGGTCTCGGTCACCACCTGCGTACTGGTCATCGACGACGGCCGCCGGATCCGGGAGGTACGCGCGGCGCGGGCGGGCACGGACGGGCCGTCACGTCGCCGCCTCCCCGGCGGCCGAGGGCCGCACGAGCAGGTCCGAATCGTAGAGCCGGCGGAACCTGGCCGAGCAGAACCACTGCACGACCCCGGCCGCCACCCCGGCCGCGATGGTGACGTTCACCACGAAATGCACCGCGCCATAGTAGAGCAGGAACAGCGGGCCTCGTCGGCGCAGCACGAACCGGTACATGCCGAGGTCCGCCAGGATCGACACGGCCAGGGCGAGGGCCGGCAGCGCGGCGCCGGCCGGGCCGAACGCCACCGCCGGTAGCGTGGCCACCGCCGCCAGCGCGGCGAGACTGCCGCCGGCCCGGTTCGAGGTCTCGAACCCGCGGGCGAAGCGCTTACGTCGCGCATACAGCGGCACCCGGGCGCGCCCCCGCTTGAACAGCTTGCGCAGCAACTTGAACAGCTCGTCGTCGTGGTCGTGCCGGGAGCGCACCGCCGTGGTGAGCACCATGTTGTACCGCTGGGTGAGGCGGTGGCCGTAGTCGACCTCCTCGGTCTCGCGCAGCCGGGTGTTGAACTCCCCCACCTCGTCGAACACGTGGCGGGGCATCGCGACCATCGCCGGGAAGAGGAACGAGATGGGCCCCTCGGAGCTCGCCGTCCAGTAGTAGTACTGCAGCGCCCGGTACTCCTCGACGAGACTGTCGCGGATCAGCGGCTCCGGGTCGTGGATGCTGCACACCGCCCCGAGCCGCGCGTCGGCCGCGAGCATGCCCACCGCCACCTCGACGGCGTCGGGGTAGGCGGCCACGTCGGAGTCGACGAACACCAGGATCTCGCCACGGGCGTGGGTGACACCGAGGTTGCGCGCGCCGGCCACGCCCATGTTGTGCTCGGTGTGGACGACCCGGACACCGAGCCGCTCCGCGACCGCGACGGAGTCGTCGGTGCTGCCGTCGTCCACCATGATCAGCTCGATCGGCTGGTAGGTCTGCTCCTGCATGGCGCGCAGGCAGAGCTCCAGCGAGGTCGCGTAGTTGTAGTTGGGCACGATCACCGATACCAGGGGGGCGGTCATCGCTCACGCTCCCAGCGCCGGCGCGGACGGCTCCGGCATGTCGTAGGTGTGCCGGAACCGGCTGGACAGCAGGCACTGCGCGGCACCGACGAACACCGCCAGCGCGACGGTGACGTTCACCAGGAAGTGGATCGCGGTGAAGTAAACGGTGAACGCCGCACCGGCATAACCCCAGACGAAGCGGTACATCCCCAGGTCGGAGGCGATGGAGCCGAGCAGCAGCACGACCGGCACGAGCAGCCAGAGCGGGCCGAACAGCACCGGCAGCGCTATGGTGACGACCGCGAACAGGGCGGCGAGCGAACCCCAGCCGCGGCTGCTGTTGGTCGGGCCGCCGTTGAAGTCCGGCCGGCGTAGATACAGCGGGATGTGCAGGCGCGCGCGGTGGAAGAACTTCGACAGCACCACGCTCAGCTTGTCGTCGTGGTCGTGCGCGCCCCTGATCGCGGTGTCCAGCACGATCCGGTAGCGCTGGGTGATCCGGTGACCGTAGTCGGCGTTCTCGCTGTGGCGCAGCGCCGGGTTGAGCGGGCCCACCTCGTGGAAGACCCTGGTCCACATCGCGAAGATCGCCGAATAGATCGTGGTGATGTCGCCCGCGTCACCGGAGATCCAGTAGTGCAGCTGCAGGCTGCGGTAGCGCTCCACGCGGCTGTCGGGGATCAGCGGCTCCGGCTCGTACGTGCCGCACACCACCCCCAGCGTGGGATCGGACGTGAGCAGCGCCACCGCGTTCCCGACCGTGTCCGGGGTCAGCGCCACGTCCGAGTCGAGGAAGAACAGCACCTCCCCGCGCGCGTGCTGGACGCCGAGGTTGCGCGCCGCCGGCGCCCCGATGTTGGTGTCGGTGACCAGCACCCGCACCCCGTGCCGGTGGGCTATCTCCACCGAGTCGTCGGTGCTCCGGTCGTCGACGACGATCACTTCGATGTGCGGGTAGTCCTGCCGCTCCAGCGCGCTCAGGCACAGGTCCAGCGTACGAGCGTAGTTGTAGTTCGGCACGATGACCGAGACCAGCGGCTGCTGCTCATCCATTGTCGACGCCCCCTTCGGGTTGGCGGGCGTCCGCCGGCCGGGAGGGGACCCGCCCGGCGGACGCCCGCACGCATTCGTCCGTTCCGATGCTTGACATGGCTACTTGTCTCCCGCCGGCGCCGGTTCCGGCTCCGTCGTGGACACCGACACCGGTTCCGAATCCGGTTCCGGCGCGGGCACCGGCGCCGGAGTACGCCGGATGACGACCTCGGCCGCCGCCAGCGCCATCGCTCCCAGCGCCACCTCGCTGACCGTGGAGACCAGCCGGCTGGCCACCGCCACCAGCGCGGCCGCCGGCGCGGGCAGCACCACCGTCAGGGCGGCGGTCAGCACCGCCTCGCGGACGCCGATCCCGTCGGGCAGCACGACCGTCAGCATCCCGACCGTCGTGGCCAGGGTGAACGCGCCCACGCACAGTCCCAGGGACCGCACCGGGTCGGCCCCCATGGCGATCGCGAGCAGCCACAGGTGCAGGCCGGTGACCAGCCATGACACCGCCTGCGCGACGACCGCCAGCCGTATCCCGCGGGCCGAGGCCGACCTGGTCGGGTCCGGCCGGCGCAGCACCCGCAGCAGCAGCTGCGCGCCGTGATTGACCAGCTGCGGCCGTACCAGCACGACCACGATCATCACCGTCGCCGCCGCCACCAGCCATGCCACCTGGGTGCCGAGCATGTGCACCCCCGCGAGCAGCCCGATCGTGAGCCCGGTCAGCAGGACCAGGCTCATGCTCAGCGCCGCCGTGCCCATCAGCCGCCCGAAACCGACGCCGTTGGCCGTGGCCACCTTGGTCGCGGCGATCAGGCCCGGCACCTTCCCCGGCACGTACTTGCTCAGGAACGTCACGAAGAAGACGCGTGCCACCCGTGGCTCGCCGATCGGCGGGCCGAGCTCGAACAGCACCGCCCGCCACGCCAGGTAGCCGAATCCCAGCCCGGCCATGCTGGTCAGCAGCGCACCGGCCAGCAGGAGGCCGATCTGCCCGCCGTCGCTCCGGGCGAGCATGACGGAGACCACGCTCCAGTCCTGCCCGGCCAGTGCCACCACCACCGCGCCCACCAGGATCAGCGCGAACGCCGCGATCAGGGCGCGCACGAGCGCGCGGGGCGGACGCCACGACAGGCGCCACGGCCGGCTCACGGTCACTCGGGCGCACCGGCCGGGGAGACCGGGGTCAGGCCGGTCTTGGCCGGGTGCCCCTGGCGGCGGAGCAGCTCGTAGACGAGCCGCGGCAGCCCCGCGCCGGCCCCGAGAAAGAACGCCGTGTGGTAGCAGAACTGCATCACGGCCATCTGGAACGCGAAGCCCGCGCCCCGGTAGCGGTGGGAGTATCGGAGGAAGTCACGGTTCACCGTCACGAACGCCGCCAGCAGCAGCGCGAGCACCACGAGCAGCCACGGCACGAAGAAGACGAACGGCAGCGTGAACAGGCTCAGCGCCGCCGAGACGGAGGAGATCCGTGGCGGCAGGCGGCGGGTGCGGGGCTCCGGTCCGATCATGTCCAGCCGGAACCCGATCGTGTCGTCGTCGTACAGCCGCCGCGCCCTCAGCATGATCACCGGCAGGGTGCTGGCCCTGACGAACCGCTCCCACATGCACTCCCAGAACCGGTCGACGTCGTCCGCCCTGGTGACCACGGTCGCGGTCACCACCAGCCGGTATCTGGACGGCACCCGGTTGCCGAACTCGAAGTCCTCGCCGTCGCGCAGCCGCTCGTCCAGCCCGCCCGCCTCGCGGAAGACCGTACGGGGGATCAGCGAGTTGGACAGGAACGTGGACACCGCCCGCTGGCGGTCGAAGTGCTCGGAGAAGACGCGGTATCTCTCCACCAGGCCGTCGTCGTACAGCGGCTCCTTGTCGTAGATCCCCTGGACCATGCCGCAGTCGGGCGTGTCCCGGTAGGCCTGAACCGCGTTCTGTACGGCGTCCGGGGCCAGCGCCGTGTCGGAGTCCACGAAGAACAGCAGGGGCGAGCTGCTGGAGTCGACCCCGGTGTTGCGGGCCCCCGACGGCCCCTGGTTGGTCGGCAGCTCGACGATCGTGCACGGGAACTCCCGCGCGATGTCCAACGAGCCGTCCGTGCTGCGGTCGTCGACCACGATCACCTCGGCCGGGGGGTACGTCTGCGCGTACACCGCCTCCAGGCAGGCTCGGAGGGTCTTCTTCTTGTTGTAGTTCGGCACGATGACCGCGACGTCCTCGGACCGCGCCGTCGCCGGTTCCGTCATGTGAGTTCCTTCCACGGCTCAGTGGCCGACCGATAGAACCGTTTGTTGGGGGCGGTGGTCGGACAGTCCGGCGGCTCCGGGCATCTCGTAGCGGTGCACGACGACGTCCGGCGTGGTGAGCACCCAGTCGATCCGCCAGAGCTCGGCGGTTCCGGCGAGGTAGGTGGCCGGATAGAGGGACGGCAGCGCCTGGGTGTGATCGACCAGCTTCTCCGGCAGCAGCCGGAGCATCCCCATCGCCGGGGTGGTGTTCAGGTCACCGGCGAGCACCACCGAGTGGTCGTTGGCCTCGATGTCCGCGCGAAGCGCCCGATAGCTCGCCTCCCGTCGGCTGTGGGCGTACTGGTTGGAGTCGCGGGCCTCACCGTCGTACAGCCGCCACTCGCGCGGGGGCTGGTTGACCTGCGTGTTGTAGAAGGAGACGACCGTGCCGTTCACCTGGATGTCGGTGCGCAGCGTCTCGACCGTGTAGGAGGTCGGCCAGTCCCGCATCACCTCCGGCACCGCCTTCTGGTCGTCGGGCAGCCACGGGCTTATGTCGAGCCCGCGCTGCCCGACGATGGGAAGCCGGGAGAGCGTGATCAGCTCTCCGGACGTCGCGACCTCGTATCCCGGGAACTCGCGTCGTAGCTCTGACAGCTTGTCGATGCGGAGTGCCATGTCGGCGGTCCACTTCGACGTCATCATGTCCCCCGCCGAGGTGTCGACGTACAGGTACTCCGAGAGCAGGTAGACGTCTGCGTCCATCTTGTGCAGGTAGTCGTAGAAGTTGGGCGAATAGCTGTTTCCGTCGGAGGTGCGCCAATCCTGGTCCCAGAACTCGGTGTTCCACGTGGTCACCTTGATGGCCCCGGGCGGCGCGGGCGGCGGGGTGTACCAGAGGGTCGCCACGTTGATCCCGCTCTGTCCCGCGCCGAGCACCAGGGTGAACACCAGCGTCGCGATGATCCGCCACCGGGCCGGGCGCGCCAGCGGCGCCACCACCAGCAGCAGCGCCGGCACCGCCACGAACATGAACGGCGGCATCAGGTCGAGCGGGGCCCACAGCGAGGTGCGGCCGCTCACCAGCAGGTGGGCGACCACGAACAGCAGCCACGCCGTGGTGGCGGTCACCACCAACCGGGTGCCCAGGCACCACCGCCGCCGAGGCCGGATGATCCGGCCGAGGCGGGCCGTCCATCCGGCCGGGCTCTCAGGCGGACTTCCGGATGAGTTCTCGAACGGACTCCCGGGCGAGCTCCCGGGCGGTGCGTCCGTGGGCTGATCCTCGGTCACGATGTCCCGGTCGCCCATCAGCACACCACCTCACGTAGGTCAGGCCGGCGACAGCCGTTGACGATCCGCGATCACTTCCAGCGGTCCTCAACGTACTGACCGGTTCTTGTCGCTTCCTTGTCGTCCGCGCCCTGGACCGCGCGGGAGGAGAACCTCGCGACACGGCGGACCGCGTAGAAAGGGAACCGTACGACATGGCGGACCGCGCGGGAAGGGAACCGCGTGACATCGCGGACGGCACGACAAGAATGAGACAAGCCGTCACGGCTAGCGTGGGTCGGAGGCAAGGCGGTCTGGGGCCGGGCGACGAGCCACGGCCGACTGATCGAGGACCCACCAGAGCAGCCCGCCCTGTCATCGGCCAACACCTGGCGGTTCGGAAAGAGCGGCCTTCAGCCAATGGAGCGACCCATGAATCGAGAACGCCCCCTAGTCTCGGTCATCATCCCCAGCTTCAACCGATCCCACGTGTTACGCCTGTGCCTGCGCGCGCTGGAGAAGCAGACCTACTCGCCCATCGAGGTCATCGTGGTGGACGACTGCGGCACCGAGGACGCGGCGGAGGTGGCGAGGTCGATGGGCGTCACCGTGCTGCGCACCGAGGTCAACAGCGGGGCGTCGACCGCGCGCAACCTCGGCGCGGAGCACTCCCACGGCGAGATCCTGCTCTTCCAGGACGGCGACATCGCCCTCGACCCGGACGCCGTCGAGAACGCGGTGAACATCCTCCAGGCCGAGCCCAGGCTGGGTGCCCTGGGAGGCATCCTGCACCCCGAGCCTCTGGCGGCCCAGACCCTCCCCGCGCAGTATCGCGCGCTGCAGATGTATCACTGGTGGATGCCGACCGACCGTCCGACCCTTGAGCTGCACGCGGCCGTGCTCGCCGTGTCGGCCGAGGTGTTCAAGGAGATCGGCCCCTTCAACCCACACCTGAGCGACACGGTGTCCGCGGACTATCGCTCCCGGCTGATGCGGAAAGACTACGAGGTGCGGATCACCGCCGCCGTCTGCGGCCGGGCCGACCACGACTCCACGCTGCGGATGATCCTGAGCAAGGTGTTCCGGCGCGCACGGGTGAGCGCGCGGGAGTGGACCCGGGGCGAGACGCCGGGCGACTCCGTGCCGCGTGCGTTCGGCGGGGTCCTGCTGGTCGCCGCCGTACCGGCGGCTTTGCTGCCACTGCTGGTCGGCCCCGTCGGCGCCCTCGTGTCGCCGCTGCTCGTCGCCGCCGCCGTGGTGCTCGACGGCAGCACCTACCGGCGGGTGTTCGCCCGCCGGGGCCTCCTCTTCGGCCTCTACTTCAGTGCCGTCCACCTTCTGGTCACCCTCGTGGGAGCGACGGGAGCGGGAGTCGGCGTGCTCCAGCGTGTCCTGCAGAGAGGACGGCCGGAGGTTTCCTGGGTCCCCCAGACCGGTGACCTGAAGAATCGATGACGCACCGGCGTGAGGGCTGAGCCGGGGAGCCCGGCCACCCCTCGTGACCGGAACCTGGGAGACCCCGGTCATCCGGTGACACGGGACCACGAAGAACCGGCGGCCGCCTCGCGCCCGGGGCCGCCGGACCCCTCCAGCAGCGCGGCCATCGGGAGCAGCCAGGCCATCCGGGGGCTGCCCATCTCCTGATCGAGCTCCTCGGGGCTGGGCATCCTGTCGTTGAGCACGTGGGGCGGGACCAGATGGTGGATCGCGTGCGCGAGCAGGTTGGCCATCGAATATCCGGGGTCGGCCTCGTGCGCCCGCGCGAGGGCGACGCCCGCCAGCGCGGAGTCTCCCCGCCGCCAGGCGACCAGGCCGAGCAACGAGGCCGCCGGAGGCACGAACCTCGGCTCCAGCCTCCGGGTGAGGTCGTGCCAGAGCTTGAGATGCGCGTCGTGGTTTTCCTCGGTGACCAGCGCCCACGCCTCGTCACGGATCCTGATCACCGCCAGGTCGAGCCCCAGCCTGGCCGCCTGGTCCTCGCCGAGCCGCCCTCCCGAGGCGTAGGTGACGATCGCCTCGCGAACCCTGGCCATGCCGTCCGCGACGAACTCCGCCGCGAACCCGTCGGCGTCGCGGCATCCGGCGAGCCTGCCGCGCAGCTCCTCCGCGAGGCGGCCCGTCGCCTCGCGGATGGCCTCTCGCGCGGGCCCGGTGACCGGGTCGAGCGAGCGCTCCAGGGTCTGCCTGTCCGGCAGGGCGACCAGACCGTGCAGGATCGCCTCGGCCGCGACCGCACTGGCCCGCCGCTCGTACGGCATGCCGTCGGCCGAGCAGCAGTCGGTCCGCGAGCACCCGTACGACCAGTAGCGGCCGCCTTCCACCCGGAGCGCGTCGACGACGGTGAGACCGCTCCGGCGGAACAGCGCCACGGCCTCGTCGACGGCCGGGGTCACCAGCGGGCCGGAGCCGTAACCGACCACGACGACCTGGGTGACGCCCTCTTTCCCGAAGAGCGGGGCGATCTGGCCGAGACCGCCGGAGCCCAGGGGCAGGTCCCACCGGACGGTGAGGTGCAGCCTGCTCCTGGGCGGACCGCCCGTGAGGCCGATGACGACGAGGCTGTCGGCGGGGTGAAACCCCAGCAGGTACGGAACGGCGCCCAGGACGTCTTCCGTGGAGCCGAGCAGGAGCCGGGGCGGCGAAAAACTCGGCGGAGAGGACGCGCCGGGCCAGACCGGGAGCGCCGAGGGCGACTGCTCAGGCGAGACCGGAGACGCCAAGGGTGACGACTCTGGCGGGACCGGAGACCGAGAGGACGGCGCTTCGGGCGAGGCCGGAGACGGTGGCGGCGACGGCTCGGGCGAGACCGGGGACGCTGAGGGCCACGGCTCGGGTGAGACCGGGGGCCGGGAGGACGAGGCCGGGGGCCGGGACGACGAGGGCTCGGGCGAGGCCGGGCTGTCTGGTGTCATGCCCCGAAGCCTCGCCGGAACCGGACCGTCATCCCCGCACCGAACCCCTTTCTGTGGACAGAGCCCGCGACTGTCCACAGGCGAGGGGTCGCGTCCACGGGCGGGGAATCGGGGCGGCGGGATATTGACGCCCTCTCCCGGCCGGATTACTTTTTCTTAAAAGAAAGTTTCCTAAGAGTAATCGCGCCGGCCCGCCACGGCGGGTTCGCCGGACACGATCACCGGCCCATGGTCCGCCGCAGCTGTACGGACTCCCGAAACGGCCGGCCTCGCATGACACCCGCCCCCGTACGAGGAGTCCACAGATGATCGCGAGAAGATGGGCCGCGGCGGCCTGCGCCACCGGGTTGCTGACCGCGGGGCTGATGACCGGGACGGCCTCCAGCGCCTCCGCCGCGCCGGAGGGCTGCGGTTACCAGGTCAACGCGCAGGAGAGGTGGGCCTCCAGCTTCTGCGCCACCGGCACGGGCGAGCACCGCATCAGGGTGCTGCAGAAGCACTTCCTGGCCGAGGTCGGCTATATCCCGATCATCGGCCCGTGGCAGCCCGCCGGGACCGTCTCGTTCACCACCATCACCCCTCACACGATCGTCAGCACCTGGGTCGAGACGCGCTGACGGCCGGGTCGCCCCCTTCCGGGGACCGCGGGAACTTCTCAGGCACCCCTGTCGATGCGCGGGCTTCCGCCCGTCCTTCCCATCGGGAGGACGGGCGGCGCCAGGCGGGTGCGGACCATGATGGCCGCACCGGCCACGGCGGCGGGCATCGCGACCACCGCGACGAACGGGATGAGGAAGAGCAGGAAGAGCAGGACCCCGAAGCCGAGCGCGGGGGCCTTGTTCCCCCTGATCAGGCCGAAGCGGCTCTTGCGCGCCAGTCCCCTGCGCTCGAGGGCCAGCGTGGTCAGCTCGATCGTGAGGAAGAAGCCCGAGACCAGGGCGCCCAGGACCGGCACCACCGTCTGCCCGATCACCGGCACGAAACCGAGGAAGAACAGCGGGATCGTGAACAGCAACAGCCATCCGAGGGTGATCAGGCTGTCCCTGATGGATCGGGGGATCGACTTCCACAGCGGAAGGTCGTAGCCGGTCGGCACCTCCCCGTAGGTCTCCTCCACCTTCTCGGAGAGCTTCTCGTAGAAGGGATCGCCCAGGATGAGGGTGATCGCCGTGAAGGTCACCACCGACAGGATCACCCCGGCGACGAAGAGCGCCAGCCCGACCAGCGCCCGCAGCGCGTTCCGCGCCGCCTCGCCCCATCCGTCGGCGAACGGCGTGCCCCAGGCGGCGATGTCCAGCGCGTTCGTGCCGAGGAAGTAGAGGCCGGTCGCGTAGAGGGCGAACGCGATCAGAGCCGGGATCAACCCGAACAGCCACCAGCGCGGGTTTCGCGCGACCCAGCGCAGTCCCTGGAAGAAGAACCCGATGCCGTCCACAAAGGAGCGGAAATGACCCATGACGGAAGATTATCGGGATCGGGCCTCCCCCGGGGAGGGTGCGCGCACGGCGGCACCGGGCACGCCGCCGGACGTACGGAACGGGAGACACCGCCGGACGTACGTGCGGGGCACGTCAGAGGACGCACAGGGCAGGACAGGGCGGGAGACGCCCGAGGAACGCCTCCCAAGGGCCGGGAACGGAGACGCCGTGGAACGCGCGAGACGGCGGCCCGTCAGAAGGGCGCTTCCGCGGCCGGAGGCTCGCGCCAGACGTCAGGGACGCTGCCAGAGGCTGGGAACGGAGACCCCGAGCGCGCCGAAGAGGCGGCGGAGCAGGGGCAGGGAGATGCCCAGGACGTTGCCGTGGTCGCCGTCGATGCCGTCGACGAACCAGCCGCCGCGACCGTCCAGTGTGAAGGCCCCGGCGACGTGGAGGGGCTCGCCGGTGGCGACGTAGGCGGCGATCTCGTCGTCTCCGGCGGTGCCGAAGCGCACGACCGTCGCGCCCACCTCCGCCACCTCGCGCCCGTCGGCGGCGTCGATGACGCAGTGGCCGGTGAGCAGGCGGCCCTCGCGTCCGCGCATGTCGCGCCAGCGGGCGACGGCCTCCTCGGGCGAGGACGGCTTGCCGTAGGCCCGGCCGTCGAGTTCGAGCACCGAGTCGCAGCCGATCACCAGCCCGCCGGTCAGCCCACCGGCGACCACGCTCGCCTTCGCGCGGGCCAGCGCGAGGCAGAGCTCGCTCGGGCTGTCGGCGGTGATGGCGTCCTCGTCCACACCGCTGACGATCACCTTGGGATCGAGTCCGGCGCTGCGGAGCAGGGCGAGGCGGGCGGGAGAGGCTGAGGCGAGGACGATCTGGGTCACGGCGACCGAGCCTAGCGCGGCTCTCCCCGTCCCCCTGCCACGGGCGGGGCGTCCGGTCGAAAAAAGCGCGGCGAAAGCCAGGCGTGAGGCGGAGTCGTTCGATCGGGAGAGGCGGGGCGAAAACCAGGCGTGAGGCGGAGACATCCAGTCGGAAGAGACGGGGCGTCCGGCCGGAAGGAGCGCGGCGGAGGTCAGGCGTGAGGCGGGGGTGGGAGCCGCGGAGGCGGCTCCGAGGAAGGAGGTCCGGGAGCGGTGTTCCGCGAAAGCCCGGCGGCGGCGTAGGCCTCGGCCTCGCCCAGGGTCTCGTTCTCCAGCAGGGCCGCGACGATGCCGTCCAGGCGGCTCCGGTTCTCCCCCAGGACGGACCGGGCGACCTCGTAGCACTCGTCCACGATGCGCCGTACCTCCTGGTCCACCGCGAAGAGGGTGTCCGGGGCGGCGGTGGGCTGGCCGTCGGCGACACCGGGCAGGACGGCCAGCGGGCCGATCCTGGTGGACATGCCCCAGCGTCCGACCATTCCGCGGGCGATCACGGTGACCTGCTCCAGGTCGTTCTCCGAGCCCGTGGTGATCACGCCGTAGACGACCTGCTCGGCCGCCATGCCGCCGAGGGCTCCGACGATCCGGTCTCGCAGGTATTTCTCGTCGTAGGCGTACCGGTCGGTGTCGGGCGTGGAGAGCGTGACGCCGAGTGCCCGCCCGCGCGGGATGATCGAGACCTTCCTCACCGGATCGGCGCCCGGCTGGAGCATGCCGAGCAGCGCGTGGCCCGCCTCGTGGTACGCGGTGCGCCTCCGCTCGTCCTGCGGGATCACGACGGTGCGGGCCGCGCCGAGCAGGATCTTCTCCAGCGCGTCGGCGAGGTCGGAGGCGTGGACCGTGTCGTTGCCCCGCTTGGCGGCGAGCAGCGCGGACTCGTTGACCAGGTTGGCCAGATCGGCGCCCGTCATGCCGGGGGTGGTCCTGGCGAGCCGTTCCAGGTCCACGTCGCCGGCGAGCGGCACGCCCCGGCTGTGGACCCGCAGGATCGCCAGCCGCCCCTCGGCGTCCGGCGCGGACACCACGACGGTACGGTCGAAGCGGCCGGGACGCAGCAGCGCGGGGTCGAGGACCTCCGCCCGGTTGGAGGCGGCGATCACGATGACGCCCTCGGAGCCGGTGAAGCCGTCCATCTCGGTGAGGATCTGGTTCAGGGTCTGCTCGCGCTCGTCGTGGCCGCCGATGGTGCTGCCGCCCCTGACCCTGCCGATCGCGTCGATCTCGTCGATGAAGATGATCGACGGGGCGACCTTGCGGGCCTCGTCGAACAGCTCGCGCACCCGCGAGGCCCCGACCCCCACGATCATCTCGATGAACTCCGAGGCGCTCGCCGAGAAGAAGGGCACGTCGGCCTCCCCCGCCACGGCGCGGGCGAGGAGGGTCTTGCCGGTGCCGGGCGGCCCGGCGAGCAGCACACCCTTGGGCAGCTTCGCCCCCAGCCTCCGGTACTTGTCGGGATCCTTGAGGTAGTCGACCACCTCGGCGACCTCGTTCTGGACCTCGTCGATGCCCGCGACGTCGTTGAAGTCGACCCGGACCTTGGCCGGTTCCACCGGCGTGGCCGCCTTGGACCTGCCGAGGCCGCCGAGACCCCCAAGCCCTCCGAGGCCGCCCGTCCCGCCGCCCATCGCACCGGACGCCGCGCGCCGTACGAGCCAGATCCACAGGCCGGCCAGCAGCAGGACCGGGAGCAGGGACAGCAGGAGGTTCAACAGGAAGTCGCCGCCCCCGACGGGTTCGGCCCTGATGTTCACGCCCGTCGCGAGGAGCCGCCGGTAGAGCTCCGCCCTGTCGGCGAAGATCGGCATTTCCGTGGAGAACTTCTCGTACGTGACATTCCCGCTGTCGGGATCGCGGGCGGGCTTCCTGAGGGTGCCCTCGATGGAGGTGCCCGTGGCGTAGATGTCCTTGAGGTTCCCCGCCTGGACCTGCTGGGTGAACTGGGTGTAGGAGATCGGCTCGGTGGTCTCTCCGAAGAACGAGGAGACGATGACGAAGCCCGCGTAGACGATGACCATGGTCATCAGGAAGCGCACCCAGTTGAATCTCGGGCGCCGCGGGGTGGAGCCCCCGTCGTCGGGCAGGCCCTCGGACCGCCAGGGCTTGGACCCGCTCTCCTCGCCGGGCGTGTCGGGGCCGGACCCCTTACGCTCCTGAGACGCCGGTCGGCTCACGACTTCCCCCTCGACGACTCGGGGAGCCGGGCCGGACGGGCCTCCCGAAGGCGCGTCCGGGAGGTCCGGCTCGGTCCGGGCCCTCGGAACCGGAGCCGCCGCCGCGGGAGAGCCGAGCTCCACGCCCGGCGAGCGGGCGGGAGGTCGCCGCGCGTGCGGCGGAGCGGCCGACCGTGAAATTCCCCCGAGTTTCACCAGGTCACACGGACAAGGCGATTCCTGCCCAGGTGGGGATCACTTCAATCGGAGGGAGGAGACCGCGGTGTTGATGGTGCGCCAGTA
Organism: Streptosporangium sp. G11; assembly: GCF_051192615.1. Classification (NCBI taxonomy): domain Bacteria; kingdom Bacillati; phylum Actinomycetota; class Actinomycetes; order Streptosporangiales; family Streptosporangiaceae; genus Streptosporangium; species Streptosporangium sp. G11. Next base: position 76,841 of record NZ_JBPJUQ010000024.1, on the reverse strand, counting down.
CTTGCTCTGGACGTCGGGGATCGTCGCGAAAAGCATCGCGGGCTTGGCACCGGGGACATCGGTCACGGCGACGGCGGCCATGGAGGAGCGCGCCTTGCCCTTCAGCTTGTACTTCACCCGGTAGGCCAGCAGCCAGCCGTCCTTGATCGGCTGCGAGGCGGTCCAGGTGATCTTGCCGCCCTTGGGGTGGTGGTTGAGCGTCCACCGGGCGGCCAGCAGCGCGGTGTCCTTCGCCTTCTTCTGCACCAGGATCGGCACCGGGCAACTCACGACCATCGCCCGGTGAGCGGCTCCCTTGGCCTTCGGCAGCACCTGCTTGGTGGAGAACGGCGACGCGCCGAAGACCTTCCAGGGCTTGCCCAGGCGGATCAGCGACACGCCCGACTTGCCGTCCTGGACGCGGCGCTTGCTCTTGTCCGCCTTGCCGGAGAGGCGGCCGAGCCGCTTGTCGCGCGGCAGATCGGGCACCCGGGAGTCGGCGAGCGCCGCGATGACGGCGCTGCGGTCGGGCGCGGGCTCGGATCCGTCGGGCGCCGAGGAGGGGGCGGCCGTCTCGGAAGGGCTCGCCGAGGCCGACGCCGAGGGGGACGCCTGCGCCGACTGCGTCGCGGAGGCCTGCGCGGAGGCCTCCGTGGACGCCTGCTCCGACGCCGAGGCGGACGGCTCCGTCACCGGGGCGGACGGCTCCGCCGAGCCTGGACCGGGCGAGGGTGGCGCGGCAGATGGCGCGGCGATCTGCCCCGTCTTTCCCCCACCCGGTTGATCTGAGGAGCTCGAGGAGACGAAGCCGACCACCGCCGCGGCCGCGGCCACGATCACCGCGACGCCCACGGCCAGGATGCGGTAGATCACGCGCATCGGCAGGTCGCCGATGCGGGACCGCTTCACCGGGGAATCCGGCAGCTTCGGGGGGCTCTCTGCCACGATTTTCGGCATCTCCGACGTGGCCGCCTCGGCGGTCGCGTATGTCGGCGCGGGACCCGTCTCCCGGGTCCCCTGAGTCCCACCCAACCCATCGAGCACGATCGGGAGCGTACGACAAATCCGGTTTTCTCGCGCGGGATCCCCATCACACTTCGGGAACGAGTACCTTCCTCCCCCTTGCGTGAAACACCCTGCGACCCCTTGCGTGAAACACCCTGCGATGATTCCAGGATGTTCGTGGAACGCCAGGTGGAGCTCAGGTTCGACGTCTCCTCACGCGAGGCGAGGACGCACACCAATCTGTCGGCCGTGCGCACCGACGCCCTGGGGCTCTGGCTGGCCGGTGACGAGACCGCCACCGTCGAGCATCTGGCGTTCCGCGCCGGGCGCTACGACGACCAGCGCACCTTCTACCTCGCCGATTTCGTGGACCTGCCCGCCGGGCGCGACGAGGAGGCCGACATCGAGGGTCTGGGCCGGGCGGACGGCTGGCTCTGGGCGATCGGGTCGCACAGCCTCAAGCGCAGGCGGATCAAGAAGGGGCATCCGCCGCACAAGGCCCGCCGCCGCCTCGGCAGCGTGGTGCGCGAGGAGAACCGCTACATCCTCGTACGGCTGCCGCTCGTCGGCGCCACCCCGGTCCGCGAGGACGGCTCCCGCAGGGCGGAGATCCTGGCGGGCCCCGGCCGGAACCTGGCCGACCTGCTGGCGGACGATCCGCACCTCGCCCCCTTCGTGGCGATTCCCAGCAAGGACAACGGGCTGGACATCGAGGGCATCGCCATGCTCGACGGCCGCCTTTTCGTCGGGCTGCGCGGCCCGGTGCTGCGCGGCTGGGCCGTGCTGATGGAGATCCGGCCGGAGAGCGACCCCCGGCGTCCCGGCAACCTGAGGCTCGCCCCCATCGACGGCAGGCCGTACCGGACGCACTTCCTGAACCTCGGGGGGCTCGGCATCCGCGACATGTGCCCGTACCAGGGCGGGCTGCTGATCCTCGCCGGGCCGACCATGAGCCTGGACGGCCCGGTCCGGGTGCTGCGCTGGGAGCCGGAGAACGAGCCTTCGGTGGGGCACGAGCTGGATCTCGTCGGCGACCTGCCGCACGGGAACGGGAACGACCACCCGGAGGGGATCACCGTGCTCGACGGTGATCGCCTCCTGGTGGTTTACGACAGCCCGTCGGAGGCACGGCTCACCCCCGAGGGCGGCGTGCTCGCCGACATCGTCAGGATGCCCCGCTGACCGCTCGCCCCCGGAGCCCGGCCACCGGCCGTTCCCGCTCGAACGCCGGCGTCCCCCTGTCGATCACCCGCCGATCACCCGGCCGTCACCGGCCGCCCCCGCGCAGCCACGGGGCATCCGCGACGACCGTGCGGGAGCCGGGCTCGATCTCGGTGAACCCGGCGTCCCTGACCACCGGCAGGCCCGAGGCGACCAGCCCGGCCCACGCGGCGGGGTCGGCGGTCCGCACGGAGACCGCCAGGCCCTTGTCCCGCCACGCCCTCCTGGTGTCGTTCCCGCTCGCCTGCCAGGCGAGCTGGGCGGCGTGCCCGGCCTGGGCCATGGCCTTGCCCGCCGACATCGTCAGCCCCGGGTTGAGCCAGAGCACCACGTCTCCCGGCGGTCCCGGTGCGGAGGAGTCGGCGAGTTCGGTACCGGAGACCTGAAGCCTGGAGAGGTCCTTGGGCCAGCCGTCAAGCGGGACCGGCGGGTGGACGCGGACCTCGGCGGTGCCGGAGGTGACGGTGACACCGGGCAGATCGAGCACCCTGCGCCACTCCGCCCCGCGCGCCCGCCGGACGACCTTCCTGAACCGGCTGCCGTCCCAGGCCCCCACCGCCTCCGCCCACTCGCCGTCGTCGAGGGCGCGCGGGTCGTCGAGCAGCGCCAGCACGGCCAGGGCCGCCGCCTCCAGGGCGTCGGTCCGCTCGGGCGGCGCGGAGCGCTCGATCCGCACCACGAGCGGGAGGACTCTCCTGTCCCAGTCCCGGTCCCTGTCCCCGCCGTCGCCGCCGTTCCCGCCGTCGCCGTTCTCGTGTCCCTCGACTTGCCCGCCTCGTTCTCTCACGCCTTCAAGGATGCCTGCTCCTGCGTGGTGGACTCCCCGGTGACGGTCTTCCCGGCGATGGACTTCCTGGTGATGACGACCGACATGACGGCGGCGGCGAGGCAGAGGAAGCCCGCGGCGTACCAGGCGAGGTCGTAGGCGCCGAAGTGGTCGCGGGTGACGCCCGCGGCGACCGCGGCGATCGCGGCGCCGACCTGGTGGGAGGCGAAGACCCAGCCGAACACCACGGCCCCGTCGGGACCGTAGATCTGGCGGCACAGGGCGACGGTCGGCGGGACCGTGGCCACCCAGTCGAGGCCGTAGAAGATGATGAAGACGAGCATGCTGGGCTCGGCGGTGGCCCCGAACAGGCTCGGCAGGGCCATCAGCGACAGGCCGCGCAGCCCGTAGTAGGCGCCGAGGAGGATGCGCGAGTCCACCTTGTCGCTCAGCCAGCCGGACGCGACGGTACCGACCACGTCGAAGATCCCGACCAGGGCGAGCAGCCCCGCGGCGGTCGGCTCGGCCATGCCGTGGTCATGGGCCGCGGGGATGAAGTGGGTGCCCACCAGGCCGTTGGTGCTCATCCCGCAGATCGCGAACCCCCCGGCGAGCAGCCAGAAGGGACGCGTGCGCGCCGCGCTCCGCAGCACGCCGAGGGCGCGCGAGGCGGCACCCCCGGCCCGCGCGGGCCGGACGGCCGGGGGCGCGTCGGGATCGGCGCCCAGGGCGGTGGTGCCGACGTCCTCGGGCCGGTCGCGCAGCAGGAACCAGACCAGCGGGACCACGGCGAGGGCGGCGACGGCGACCGTGACGGCGGCCGACCGCCAGCCCCTGTCCGCCGCCAGGTGGGCGAGAAGGGGCAGGAAGACGAGTTGCCCGGTGGCGCCGCCCGCGGTGAGCACGCCGGTGACGAGGCCGCGGTGGCGGACGAACCAGCGTTCGGTGAGGGTGGCGGCGAAGACCAGGGCCATCGAGCCGGTACCGAGGCCGACCAGGACGCCCCAGCACAGGACGAGCTGCCAGGGGGCGTTCATCAAGATGGTGAACCCGCTGCCCGCGGCCACCAGCAGCAGCGCGTACGTCACCACCCTGCGCATGCCGAAGCGGTCCATGAGGGCGGCGGCGAAGGGGGCGGTGAGCCCGTAGAGCATGAGGTTGACCGAGACGGCCAGCGAGATCGTCCCCCTGGACCAGCCGAACTCCTCCTGGAGCGGTGTGATCAGCACGCCGGGCGTCGCCCGGAACCCGGCCGCGCCGAGGATGGCCACGAACGCGACTCCCGCCACGATCCAGGCGCGGTGCAGCTTACGTTCGGGCGCCCGAAGTGTCGTTGTCATGCGCTCCATAATCGAGGTGGGCATGCCGGTCCACGAGTGGCCCGAGTGCCAATAACCGCAAGGATCAGGCCAGATCAGTCCCGCTCGTGACGCGAATCCGGGAGATCGCCGTCTCACGTATTGGGTGAATTCGCTCAAAGGTTATGTTTTTTCTATTCTCCTCATCTGAGGGTCTCGCGCCCGGGCACGGTCACGGGGAGGCGCGATGCCCGTCCCGGGCCCCTCCCGGCCGCGAGAAGCGACGATGCTCGACCGGCACGGGGGCCACCGGGGACCGGGCGATCGAAGGGGTGGTGCCGTGTTCCACGCACGAAGGCCGGGAAGGTTCCTGGCGCTGCTCGCGGGTGGCGCGCTCCTGCTGGGCGCCTGCGCGGACACCGGCCCTGCGGACGGCCCCTCGGCCTCCGGCTCGGACTCGGCCCCGCCGAGCGAGACCATCACCTACGCGTACGAGCAGGAGTTCCACTCCTACAACAACAACACCACCGCGGAGAACGCCACGCGCAACGCCGCCCCCCTGCAGCGGGTGCTGACGGGCTTCTGGTTCTACGGCGACAAGGGCGCGATCACCCCCGACAAGGACTTCGGGACGTACGAGAAGGTCTCCGACGACCCGCTGAGCGTCAAGTACACCATCAGCGACAAGGCGGTCTGGTCGGACGGCGTCCCGATCGACTGCGACGACGTGATGCTGTGGTGGGCCTTCCGATCCGGCAAGGTCAGGGGCTTCGCCTCCGCCGACACCACCGGCCTGCGGGACACCCGGGTCCCCGGCTGCGAGAAGGGCGGCAGGGAGTTCACCCTGGTCTACGACAAGCCGTTCGCGGACTGGGTGGCGGGAGGTCCCGGCGCGACCGAGATGATGCCCGCCCATGTGATCGCCAAGCAGGACGGCCTGTCCGAGGAGGACTTCATCGCGGCGGTCAAAAAGGCCGACTCGAAGAGGATCGAGAAGGGCATCACGTTCTTCAACGACGGCTGGGTCTCCGAGGGCAGGCTGCCCGACGCCGAGCTGATCCCGTCCTCGGGGCCGTACAAGCTCTCCAAGCTGGACGCCGGGCAGCGGCTGACCCTGGTCGCCAACGACAGGTGGTGGGGCACCCCCGCCGCGACCCCGACGATCGTCGAGCGCTTCATCACCCTCGACGAGCAGGCCCAGGCGCTGCAGAACCGCGAGGTCCAGATCGTCGAGCCGCAGCCGGGGCCCGACGTGCTCAAGCAGTTGCAGTCGCTGCGGGGCGTGGAGGTCGGCGTCTTCGAGAAGTACACCTACGAACACCTCGACTTCAACTTCGACTCCAGCCCGTTCAGGGACAGGAGGCTGCGCGAGGCGTTCGCCAGGTGCGTGCCCAGGCAGCTCATCGTCGACACCCTGATCGGGCCCGTCTCGCCCGCCGCCAAGCCCCTGGAGGTCCGTACCGTGGCCCCCTTCCAGGCCAACAGCGCCGCGGTCGTCGCGGCCAGCGGCAGCGCGGGCCTGTACGCGCGGCAGGACATCGCGGGCGCCAAGGCACTGTTGCGGAAGGCGGGCAGGACGGGCCTGCAGGTCAGCATCGGCTACCAGACCCCGAACCCGCGCCGTACCGCGGCGGTCCAGCTCATCATCGACTCCTGCAACAAGGCCGGTTTCAAGGTCGTCGACAAGGGCTCCGAGGACTTCCTCGGCACCGTGATGCCGAGCAACGGCTACGACGTGGCCCTGTTCGCCTGGTCGGGTTCCACCCTGGTCAGCGGCTGGGCCTCCAACTTCACCTCGCCCGGAAGGTGCGACGCCCAGAACAAGGGCAACAACAACGGCTGCTACTCCAGCAGGCAGGTCGACCGCCTCATCACGGAGCTGAACTCGACGGTGGACCTGGCGGCCCAGAACCCGATCATCGGCGCGATCGAGAAGAGGCTCTGGAGCGACCTGGCCACCATCCCGCTGTTCCAGCACCCGGGCCTCAGCGCGTGGGACGAGACGCTCCAGAACGTCGTCCCCAACCCCGCGCAGTCGACCATCACCTGGAACATGGACAAATGGAGGCTGTCGTAGGAGGTCCGTATCTGACATCAGCTGTCAGGTACGGTCGCCAGGATTGGGCGCAAGACCCGGAATTCCACAAGGGAGCCCACATGCCTCGCGCCGCAGGAACCTTCACCATCGACGGCTGGGAGCCGCAGCCCTACGACGAGGCCGAGGGCGCCACGCTCTCGCGCGTCCACATCACCAAGACCTTCGAGGGCGACCTGGTCGGCACCAGCACCACCGACATCATCACCGCGATCCCCCAGGTCGAGACATCGGCGGCCTACGTGGGCTTCGAGCGCTTCACCGGCACCGCGCACGGCCGCAAGGGCACCTTCGTGCTCCACCACACGGCGGGGGGTCACGCCGGGAAGTCGGCGCTGAGCTGGACGATCCTTCCCGACTCCGGCACCGGCGAGCTGCTGGGCATCCGGGGCGGCGGCCAGATCACCAACGACGACGGCGCCCACTCCTTCCACCTCGACTACGAACTGGGCTGAGAACTGGGCTGAGAACGACCACCCCCGCGCGCCGGCGGACGGCAGGCGACGCGCGGGGGTGATCTCTCCTCCCCCGGCACTCACGAACCGCCGCTCACATCTCGCGCCCGCGGAGCGGCGACAACGAACCGGTGTCCACATCTCGCGTCCACGGACCGGCGCCCGCACCCGGCACCCACGGACCGGCGTCGACATCTTGCGCTCACGGCCCGGCGCTCACGGCTCGGCGCCCGCACCCGGCACCCACGCGCCGGTGTCGACATCTTGCGTCCACGGCTCGGCGATCACGGCCCGGTGTCCACCGCCCGGTAATCCGCGACCCGGTGTTTACAGGCCGGCGCTCACATCTTGCGTACGCGAACCGGCGCTCACAGCCCGGCCGCTCGTACCCAGCGCCCGCACCCCGGCGTCAACGGTCGTTTTGACCTCTTGTCACATCTCACGTCGGGCCAGTTGAGAAAGCTGCTTCCCAGCCGTTGACGTGACCGTAGCACGTATGTAACATTTGGCCAACGTCATGCAAGAATATTGCAAACTCCTGTTCATTTTCTTGCTATCGCTCGCAACTCTCCAGGGATGCACTGCGTCGTGCACCTGCCCCCCATTACGTGTGCGGTGAAGGCCCCCTTGCCTTCACGCCTCGGCCCTGCCGTGCCTGACGAGAGAAGAAGAACGCGAATGAAAATGCTGTACAGACCGTTACGGCTGGTGGCGACCATGGTCGCCACCGGCTTACTACTCGTCGTGGGGTCGGTCGTCCCGGCCTCCGCCGCAGCCGGACCCAATCTGTCGCCGGGCAAGGCGACCCAGGCGAGCAGCACCACGGGCGGCCAACCGGTGTCCGCCATCAACGACGGAGACCAGGCCACCTACTGGGAAAGCGCCAACAACAGCTTCCCGCAGTGGGCGCGGATCGATCTCGGCACCGCGACGAGCGTCGACCAGATCGTCCTGAAGCTGCCCCCGCCGGCCGTCTGGCAGACCCGCACCCAGACGCTCTCGGTCCAGGGCGGCGCTGACGGCAACACCTTCAGCACGGTGGTGGCCTCGGCGAACTACACGTTCAACCCCGCGACCGGCAACACGGTCACGATCAACTTCGGTGCCGCGACCCACCGCTACTGGCGCGTCAACATCACCGCCAACACCGGCTGGCCCGCCGCGCAGATCTCCGAGTTCGAGATCTACGGTGCCGCCACCGGTGGTGACAACGAGAACCCGTCGGCCCCCGGCAACCTCGCCTTCACCCAGCCGGCCACCGGACAGATCAGGCTGGCCTGGAACGCCTCCACCGACAACGTGGGCGTCACCGGGTACGACATCTACGCCAACAACCAGCTGCGGGGCAGCGTCGGCAACGTGCTGACCTACACCGACAACCAGCCGGCGTCGGCGACCGTGACGTACTTCGTGCGGGCCAAGGACGCGGCGGGCAACCAGTCGGCCAACAGCAACTCCGTGACCCGCAACGGCACCGGCGACCCCGGCTCGAACCTGGCGATCGGCAAGGAGATCGTCGCGTCCGGCCACGTGCACTCGTTCGTCGCGGCGAACGCGAACGACAACAACCTGGCCACCTACTGGGAGGCCAACTCCGGCGCGTTCCCGAACACGCTGACCGCCAAGCTCGGCGCCAACGCCGGCGTCAGCTCGGTCGTGGTGAAGCTCAACCCCGACTCCGCGTGGGGCACCCGTACGCAGAACATCCAGGTCCTGGGCCGTGAGCAGAACGCCACGGGCTACACCAACCTGGTGTCGGCGCAGAACTACACGTTCAACCCGGCCTCCGGCGGCAACTCGGTGACGATCAGCTTCAGCGCCACCGTCGCCGACGTACAGCTGAGGTTCACCAGCAACAGCGGCGCGCCCGGCGGGCAGGTCGCCGAGTTCCAGGTCTTCGGCGTCCCCGCGCCGAACCCCGACCTCACGGTCACGAACCTCTCGTGGACCCCGGCGTCCCCGAGCGAGGCCAGCGCGATCACGCTGTCGGCCACGGTCAGGAACGCGGGCAACGCCGCCTCCCCCGCGGACAGCGTCAACCTCAACCTCGACGGCACCCTTGTCGGCACCGTCGCCATCCCCGCCCTGGCCGCCAACGCCACGGCCACGGTGACCCACAACATCGGCACCCGCGGCGAGGGCAGCTACACGGTCAGCGCCAGGGTGGACGCGGACAACACGGTCTTCGAGCAGAACGAGGGCAACAACACCCTCACCGCCTCGTCGCCGCTGGTGGTCGCACAGGCTCCCGGCCCCGACCTGCAGGTCCTCGGCGTCACCTCCAACCCGCAGAACCCGGCCGTCGGCGCGCCGGTCACGTTCACCGTGGCGGTGAAGAACCGGGGAACCGCCGCGTCGGGCGCGACCACGGTCACCCGCGTGGTGGTGGGCGGCACCACGCTCAACGGCAGCACCGCGTCGATCGCCGCGGGCGCGACGGCCAACGTGGCCGTCAGCGGAAGCTGGACCGCCACCAGCGGCGGCGCCACCATCACCGCCACCGCCGACGCGACCAACACCGTCACCGAGACCAACGAGAACAACAACACGTTCTCCCAGTCGATCGTGGTCGGGCGCGGAGCGGCCGTCCCGTGGGTCGAGTACGAGGCCGAGGCCGCCAACTACCAGGGCACCCTGCTGGAGGCCGACCCGCTCCGCACCTTCGGGCACACCAACTTCGCCACCGAGTCCTCGGGCCGCAAGTCGGTGCGGCTGAACAGCACCGGGCAGTTCGTCGAGTTCACCTCGACCAGCGCCGCCAACTCGATCGTGGTGCGCAACTCCATCCCCGACGCGGCGGGTGGCGGTGGCATCGAGGCCAGCATCAGCCTCTACATCAACGGAACCTTCTCCAGGAAGCTGACCCTCTCGTCGCGCCACAGCTGGCTGTACGGGAACACCGACGGCCCCGAGGCGCTGACGAACACCCCCCAGGCCGACGCCCGGCGGTTGTTCGACGAGTCGAACGCGCTGCTCTCGCAGAGCTACCCGGCCGGCACCAAGTTCAAGCTGCAGCGTGACGCGGGCGACACGGCCTCGTTCTACATCATCGACCTGATCGACCTGGAGCAGGTGGCGCCGGCGGCGAGCCAGCCGGCCGGTTGCACCTCGATCACGAACTACGGCGCGGTGCCCAACGACGGTCTCGACGACACGGCCGCCATCCAGCGGGCGGTGACGGACGACCAGAACGGCGTCATCAGCTGCGTGTGGATCCCGGCGGGCCAGTGGCGCCAGGAGCAGAAGATCCTCACCGACGACCCGCTGAACCGGGGTCAGTGGAACCAGGTGGGCATCAGCAACGTCACGATCCGCGGCGCGGGCATGTGGCACTCCCAGCTGTACACCCTGACCGAGCCGCAGGACGTGGTGGGCGGCATCAACCACCCGCACGAGGGCAACTTCGGCTTCGACATCGACAGCAACACCCAGATCTCCGACATCGCCATCTTCGGCTCGGGCCGCATTCGCGGCGGGGACGGCAACGACGAGGGCGGGGTGGGCCTGAACGGCCGGTTCGGCGAGAACACCAAGATCACTAACGTGTGGATCGAGCACGCCAACGTGGGTGCCTGGGTCGGCCGTGACTACGACAACATCCCGGCTCTGTGGGGCCCCGGCGACAACCTGCTGTTCAGCGGCATGCGTATCCGCAACACCTACGCCGACGGCATCAATTTCACCAACGGCACGCGGAACTCGCGGGTGTTCAACTCCTCGTTCCGCACCACCGGCGACGACGCCCTGGCGATCTGGGCCAACCAGGCGGTGAAGGACCGGGTCGTCGACAACACCCACGACAACCACTTCGTCAACAACACCATCCAGCTGCCCTGGCGGGCGAACGGCATCGCGATCTACGGCGGCTACGACAACTCGGCCGAGAACAACCTGATCTACGACACCATGAACTACCCGGCCATCATGCTGGCGACCGACCACAGCCCCCTGCCCTTCTCGGGGACCACGTTGCTCGCCAACAACGGGATCTACCGCAGTGGCGGCGTCTTCTGGAACGAGGACCAGGAGTTCGGCGCGATCACGTTGTTCCCGCAGGCCAGTGACATCCCCGGTGTCACCATCCGCGACACCGACATCTACGACTCGACCTACGACGGCATCCAGTTCAAGACGGGCGGCGGCAACATGCCGAACGTCGCGATCACCAACGTGAAGATCGACAAGTCCAACAACGGCGCCGGCATCCTGGCCATGAGCGGCGCCCGCGGCAACGCGATCCTGTCGAACGTGACCATCACCAACTCGGCCGACGGCAACATCGTGAGGCAGCCGGGGACGACCTTCGTGATCACCGGCAACTGACCCTTCCGACAACCACTCCGGCCTGAGCCCTCCCCCGGGCCGGACACCTGAAAAACGACCGGCCATGAGCGTGCCCCCGCAAAAACACCGGGGGGCACGCTCATGGCCGGTCTCATCGATCCCGGTGGATCCCACCGAGCACCGCGATCTCCCGCGTGAACGACGAAGGGGCCCGCCGGAAGCAGGCTTTCTACCTGCGAACAGCGGACCCCAGTCACCGAAGTGGAGCTATGGGGATTCGAACCCCAGACCTCCTCCATGCCATGGAGGCGCGCTACCAGCTGCGCCATAGCCCCTCGGGTGTTAACCGATGTCGCCGGGCCAGGCCCGGCGACCACGCCAGTGTATAGGAAATCACCCCGCACCCTGTAACCGTCGCGGCTCCGCCCAAGATCCGGTCACCGGTGCGGAACCGGCGGCGCGGGCCGCCCGGAGGGCCGGCTCCCGGCTCGCGGGGAACCGGCCCACCCGATCATGATGTGCGCGTGCGGACGCCTACCGGAGCGACGTGGCCTTCTCGATCAGCTCGGCGAGCTCGGTCACCGTGGGGTCCTCGGTCGACGCGGCCAGGCGGGTGGCGTGGGCGACGAGGTCGCCGGGCGCGGCTCCGGCGACCCTCTCCCCGGTGCGGAGATACTCGGCGAAGCCCGCGGCCACCACGTCGACCTGGAACCTGGGCGTGGGTCCCTCCCACGGCGAGGCCGCCAGGTCTCCCGCCGCGAGGGAACGGGCGGCTTCCCCGGGGTCGCGGGTGTCGGGGTCCTGCCAGCGTACGGTGGCGGTGGCCAGCTGGCCTGACGCTCCTTCGCGCAGCCGGACCTCGTACAGGGCCGTCACCGAGTGGCCGGGGCCGACCTCGCCGCCGTCCTTGGTGTCGTCGCGGAAGTCCTCGGTCGCGATCTGCCGGTTCTCGTAGCCGATCAGGCGGTAGGACTCCACGGCCGAGGGGTTGAACACGACCTGCGCCTTGGCGTCGCGGGCGCGCAGGTCGATGTTGGTGGCGAGCTGCTCGACGAAGACCTTGCGCGCGTCGTCGACGGAGCTGACGTAGACCGCGGCGCCGTCGCCGTTGTCGGCGAGCTGTTCCATCAGCTCGTCGCCGTAGTCGCGGCCGACGCCGACGCACAGCAGGGTGATCTTCTTGGCCGCGGCCTCCTCGACCCGGTCGAGGATGCCCTGCCAGGTGGTGTCACCGACATTGGCCAGACCGTCGGAGAGCAGGATGACGCGGTTGACGGCCACCGGCCTGAAACTCGCCGCGGCCTCGGCGTAACCGTCGGTCAGCCCGGCCTCCAGGTTCGTCGACTGCTGCACGGCGAGGCGTTCGACGGCGGCGTGGAGCTTTTCCCTGTCGGTCGCCGGGGTCATGGAGAGGACGACGTCCGCCTCGTCGCTGAAGGCCACGAGGGAGACCCGGTCGCCGGGCCCGAGCTGGTCGATGAGCTTGTGCAGGGCCTCCCTGACCAGGTCGAGCCTGCCGGGTTCGCCCATCGAGCCGGACACGTCCACCACGAAGGTGAGGTTCGCCGGGCGCCGGGCCTCCGCGCTCGCCCTCCGGGTCTGCAGGCCGACGCGGAGCAGCGCGGTGCCGTTCCCCGGCGTGCGGGCGCCGTCCATGTGCACGGTGAACCCGTCGTCCTCGGGCTCCGCGTAGTCCTGCGCGAAGGAGTTGACGAACTCCTCCGGCCTGACCTGGTCCGCCTCCGGCAGCCTGCCCTCGGCGAGGGTCCGTTTGCTGTAGCCGTACGAGGCGGTGTCCACGTCGAGGGCGAAGGTGGAGATCTGTTCGGCGGAGGTGTCGCGCCGCCGGGTGACCTCGGCCTGGGGGGCCTCGCTCCCGGCGGTGGCCCGGGCCCCGGACTCGGCGGTGGCCTGGTCCCCGGCCTCGGGGGCGGCGTCCGGGGGCATGGACGGGACCGCCCTTCCGGATTCGGGCATCGGCCGGCCGGCGGATTCGCCGCCGCTCGAGCCGCCGCAGGCGGCGGCGAACATCACGGCGAGCGCGGCGAGGGCGATGGCGAGCGGACGTGACTTCATGTCGCCTCCTAGGGATGCGTGTCATCCCCTACGACGAAGGCTTCCTCCCTCCCGCCGGGAGCTTGACCCAAGCGAGCGCAAACCGTGTTCGGCGCGTGATCAGGGTTTCCAGGCCGGGTCCCGCCCGCTGAGCCCGAGCGCCCGCTCGAACGGCGAGGCGTCCTCCGCCACGGCCACCTCCTCCCCGAACACCCCCATCAGCCGTCCCCGCGGCGCCATACCCTCGACGAAGGCGGCCACGGCCTCGCCGGTCGCGGCGTCCACCGTGTAGTCCTGGCCGGTGGCCCTGGCCAGGTCCCAGCCGTGGATCGCCGTGTCGCCCAGCACCATCTGGAGCACCGCGGCCATGGGCATCCCCATGGTGGGGCTGGTCCCCTCGGTCACCCCGGGTTCGGACCAGGCGGCGAGCATCGCGGCGGCCCGGTCCGCGAAGGGGGCGTGATCGGCGTCCTGCGGCGGCGGCTGCTCGCGGCGGGCCAGCGCCTCGAACATCGCGGCCGTCCAGGCCAGGTGGCCGAGCAGCTCCCGTACGTCGAAGCCGTCGCAGGGGGTGGGCAGGTCCAGCTGGTCGTCGCGGACACCGCGGGCGACGGCCGCCGTACCGGCGACGGTGCGTGACAGCATCTCGTTCATGGCGGCCATGCTGTCGAGCCGGACTCACAGCTGTCTTGAAAAAACGCGACATATGATCCTGCACCATGCGCGTGTATCTCGGCCTCGCGGCCAAACAACCGGGAGCCGGTATACCGGAGGCGATGCTGCACACCGTCAGGGGCGCCATCGACAGCGCGTTCCCCGTACCGCCCGAGGTCATCAGATCCCGGGAGTGGCACCGTCCCGGCATCACCATGTTCGCCTGGACCAACGAGCCGGACGACTCCCGGCAGCCTCCCCTGCTGGAGACCGGGCACGACCGGGTGACCGGGGTGAACGGCTACCTGGCCGCGCCGGGCGATGTGAACCGGCTCGCGGCCATGCCGACCCTGGACACCGAGGCGGTCGGCGGGTGCTTCTCGGCGTTCCGGGCGACGGAGGACGAGCTGTCGGCCGCCACCGCGATCCACAGGGTCTGCCCGGTCTACTACGCCGAGACCCCCGACGTGCACGTGATCGGCAGCCGGGCGCTGCTGGTCCACCTCGCGGGCGGCGGCGAGCGGGTCGAGTGGGACGTGCTCGCGCTGCAGTCGATGGTCAGGCAGGGATACTTCCTGTCGGACGAGACGCCCTACCGCGGGGTGAGCGCGTTGCCGCCGTCCTCGTCGGTGACCGTCAGGGGCGGCCACCGTACGATCACCACGACCCCGCTCCCCGCGGCCGTGCCCGCGCCCGAATCGCGCAGGAGGAAGAAACTACTCGTCGGGGAGCTGGCGGAGGCGCTGCTGGCCACGGTGGAGCCGCTGCGCGCGGCCGGGGAACCGGTGAACCTGGCCCTCACCGGCGGCAGGGACAGCCGCCTGATCGCCGCGGTGCTGCACGCGGCCGGTATCCCGCTGCGCGCGACCACCAACGGCCTGGACACCCACCCCGACGTGATCATCGCGGGTCGGATCGCCCGCGCGCTCCGCGTCGAGCACACCGTCATCCCCCCGTCCCGCGCCGAGAAGAAGGACGCGATCGTCGTCGAGCACCCTCTCGCGCGGGCCTACGAGACGCTGCGCGCCTGCGAGGGCATGACGTCGGCGTACGAGTCGATCGTCGGCTACCTCCCCTACAGCGCCAGGCCGACCATGTCGGGGCAGAGCGGGGAGATCCTGCGAGCCGGGGGCCTGCTGCTGCTCCAGACCGACCTGAGCGAGAAGGCGCTGCGTCGCCGGGTGGACGTGACCTTCCTGCGGGACCCGGCGCTGTTCACCGAGGAGGCCAACGAGCACGCCCGCGAGCTGGCCGGGCCCTGGCTGGAGCGGGCGCCGCTGGAGGCGCTCGACCACATGTACATCTCCTACAAGGTCGGCCGCTGGCACGCGGGGGCACGGGCGGGCTCGCTGCGCAGGGGCGACCAGATCTGGCCGTTCCTCGACAACCGGGTGGTCCGCGCCGCGCTGGGCCTCGACCAGACCTGGCGGCTGTCGGAGGAGGTCATCTACGAGTTGCTCGGCGTCCTGGCCCCGTCGCTCAGGGACATCCCGATCGAGGGCAAGCCGTGGCGGTTCACCGCCGGGAAGCGCTACTACCCGTGGCAGCGCAGGCCTCAGGTGCTGACGGCGCCGAAGACCGGCGGGGGCGGCTGGAACTGGCGGACCAGCCCCGGCGCGGAGCTGACCGGCCTGATGCGCGACCACGTCCTCGGCCGCCTGGACCTGCTGGCGCCCATCGTCAGGCCCGACGAGGTCCGCAAGCTGTTCGCCGAGCCCGTCCTGAAGAAGCCCAA
The DNA here is from genome assembly GCF_051192615.1 of Streptosporangium sp. G11. NCBI lineage: Bacteria > Bacillati > Actinomycetota > Actinomycetes > Streptosporangiales > Streptosporangiaceae > Streptosporangium > Streptosporangium sp. G11. The sequence continues at coordinate 61,294 of NZ_JBPJUQ010000024.1, read as the reverse complement.
CCAGGCCTGGCACCTCTACACCGTGGCCACCATGCTGGGTGGCGAGTATCCGGGCAAGGAGCCGGAGGGCCTGCCGAGGGTCCACATCCCCATCCCGTCTTGACGGGTGCGCCCGCCGACGACACCCGGGGCATCCTGAACTTCGGGGCGGCCAGGTTCCGCTACGGGCGCCACGCGTGCCACCCGGCCCTGGCCCCCTTCGTCGAGCATCACTGGATCGTCCGCTGGGAGCTGGACGAACCGTACGAGCAGCGGATCGTGTCCCATCCGTCGGTGAACCTGGTCTTCCACGAGCGCGGCTCCCACGTGGCCGGGGTCATCACCGGTGACTACCTGGAGGTCCTGACCGGCACCGGGGTCGTGGTCGGCAGCCGCTTCCGCCCGGCCGGATTCCGTCCCTTCCTCGGCGCCCCGCTCTCCACGATCACCGATCTCCTCACTCCGGCCTCCCGGATCTTCGGCCAGGACGCCGACACGGTCACCCCGGCCGTCCTGGCCGCCTCCGACGAGGAGGCACTGCGGGCGCTGGAGGAATTCCTGCTCGCACGGCTCCCCGCCCGCGACCCCGTCGCCGAACGGGCGGCGGACCTCGTCGCGAGCGTGCTCGACGACCCGGCCGTCGTCCGCGTCGGCGAACTGGCCGCCCGGCACGGGCTGAGCGTCCGGCACCTGCAGCGGCTGTTCAGCGACTACGTCGGCGTCTCCCCCAAGTGGGTGATCCGCCGCTACCGCGTCCACGAGGCCGCCGAGAGGGCCGGGCCCGCCACCGACTGGTCACGGCTGGCCGCCGATCTGGGCTACAGCGACCAGTCCCACTTCACCCGCGACTTCACCGCCGTCATCGGCGTGTCTCCCACCGCGTACGCCCGTCGCCTGGCCGGATGACGTCAGCAGGCGCGGGCGATGCCGAAGACCGCAGTGGTCAGGGCGTCGACGGGGCGGCGGGACACGCACCCCACCGTCTCGCGCTCGCCTTCGAATTCACCCGGGCGAGGCGCACCACCACCTCGGCACACCGGCTGACCTTCCGCGCCCCGGCACCGCCCGGCCACGCGAGCTCGCACGGACCTGAGCACCGAACCCGGGAGCCGAATCCGGTAACGGAATCTTAGTGCGAAACATCTCCTTAGCCTAATTTACGTCTTATCTTATCTCGATCCACTTATCCGAATAATCAGGAAAGGGGTGGCATTAAGGTTTTATATAGATACTCAAATGCGTGGAGTGCAAAGAAACGCGCACCCTCCATCAAGCTTCCATTCCTGATTCGAGTCACACTTCTCCGGCCTATCCCCCGGGCGCACCAAGAATGGCCGTACGGAGTTTTCTCTCAATAGGAGGGGAGAGACAACGCACGTGTCTACTTTCATGAAACGGACCCTTGCGGGCGGCGCGCTCGCCGGGGCCGTCCTTCTCTTGCACTCCCCTGTCCCAGTTTCAGCCGATTCGCGACTTCAGATATCGGCACAGGCCCACCACGACGAAATCCGACCCACCGGAAACGTGCAGGGCGACCCCTGCCCTGTGCTGCTTTCCAGCATTTGCACGAACTTCGTTGCCCTGCCCACTGTGATCCGCACCAGGGACGTCATAAGCACCGGAGCGATCATCCAGCGAGGACTGCAGCCGACCGCGAGCGATGCGGTCTACCTCCCGCTGTGCAGGTGGCTGGGTCTGCCGAGTTTCCTCTGCCGGATCCCTGACGGAATCCAGGGCCCGGCAGGTCCTCCGGGCCCCAGGGGTCCGGTGGGCCCCAGAGGCCCCGAGGGCCCCACAGGACCTACAGGACCGGCAGGACCCGCAGGCGAGGACGGCGCACCCGGACCGGCAGGACCTGAGGGACCCGAGGGACCGGCAGGACCTGAGGGGCCAGCAGGACCTGAGGGGCCAGCAGGACCGGAAGGACCGGCAGGACCTGAGGGACCAGCCGGACCCGCAGGCGCTGACGGCGCACCCGGACCCGAGGGACCAGCAGGACCCGCAGGACCGGAAGGACCAGCAGGACCTGAGGGACCAGCAGGACCCGCAGGCGCTGACGGCGCACCCGGACCCGAGGGACCAGCAGGACCCGCAGGACCGGAAGGACCAGCAGGACCGGAAGGACCAGCAGGACCCGCAGGCGCCGATGGCGCACCCGGACCGGCAGGACCTGAGGGACCCGAGGGACCGGCAGGACCGGAAGGACCAGCAGGACCAGCCGGCGCCGATGGCGCACCCGGACCCGAGGGACCAGCAGGACCCGCAGGACCGGAAGGACCAGCAGGACCCGCAGGCGCCGATGGCGCACCCGGACCCGAAGGACCAGCAGGACCCGCAGGACCGGAAGGACCAGCAGGACCTGAGGGACCAGCCGGACCCGCAGGCGCCGATGGCGCACCCGGACCCGAAGGACCAGCCGGACCCGCAGGCGCTGACGGCGCACCCGGACCCGAAGGACCAGCAGGACCCGCAGGCGCCGATGGCGCACCCGGACCGGCAGGACCTGAGGGACCCGAGGGACCGGCAGGACCGGAAGGACCAGCAGGACCAGCCGGCGCCGATGGCGCACCCGGACCCGAGGGACCAGCAGGACCCGCAGGACCGGAAGGACCAGCAGGACCTGAGGGACCAGCCGGACCCGCAGGCGCTGACGGCGCACCCGGACCCGAAGGACCAGCCGGACCCGCAGGCGCCGATGGCGCACCCGGACCCGAAGGACCAGCCGGACCCACCGGACCCGCAGGACCGGAAGGACCAGCAGGACCTGAGGGACCAGCAGGACCCGCAGGCGCTGACGGCGCACCCGGACCCGAAGGACCAGCAGGACCCGCAGGACCGGAAGGACCTGAGGGACCCGAGGGGCCAGCAGGACCCGAGGGACCGGAAGGACCAGCAGGGCCCACAGGCGCCGACGGCGCACCCGGACCCGAAGGACCAGCCGGACCCGCAGGACCGGAAGGACCAGCAGGACCCGCAGGCGCCGATGGCGCACCCGGACCCGAAGGACCAGCAGGACCCACCGGACCCGCAGGACCTGAGGGACCAGCAGGACCCGTTGGACCCCAGGGGCCCGTTGGACCTCAGGGTCCGATTGGACCGCAAGGCCCGCCTGGACCTCCCGGATCTCCCGCATCGTCGCCAACCGGTACCCCGGTCGCCGGTTACCCGGTCGCCCGTTACCCGGTCGCCGGTTACCCGGTCGTCAGTGCCCACATTGTCAGGGCACCGATTATCAGGGCAGCACCGCTCTTCCTGGCTCCTACGACCGTCTGCACGGCTGTGAGAGTCTGCTGAGGTCTTTCAAGGGCCTCACGGAAAATGGAAACAGGTCGATTGACGTGTCCCGGCCCGGCGGTTCACTCCGAAGGTCCCTAGGACCAGGAAAGTGAAAATCGGGAACGGCCGTGCGGGGCAGGTGGCCGTCAACTGAAACATGGAGAGGTGCGGGGCGTCACGCCCCGCACCTCTCCACCTGTTCGAAACCCTTTTTCAAACGCTGCTTTAAACTCCGCTTCAAACCCTGTTTCAAACTCTGTTCGCAGCCATTCGCGAAAACCTCTACCGAAAACCTCTCGAACCCTCCGCCGAGCGCCTCCACCGGAGGATCTCGCGACCACGCGGGACGTCTCCCGCGTTCACCGGCCCGCGAACCGGGAGGACCCGGGCAGCCGGGCACCCCCGCCCGCACCGGTTACGCAATACGACCTCTGGACAACAGACAGTTTTCCTACAAGATTAGTTGGGTACCCGTTCCGGCTACGAGTTCAGGAGTGCACCGTGGCGCTTGTCCAGCCCGATCCCACTTTCTACCCGTCGGCCCGCGAGGCCATGGCGGCCCCAAAGGAGGAGCTCGCTTACGTCGCGCTGCTGGCCACGACCGGCGACGACCGGCCCGACGGGCTCGCCACGATCGACCTGTCGGACGGGTCGATCTCCAACGTGCACGACATGTCCGTCCCCGGCGACGAGCTCCACCACTTCGGCTGGAACGTGTGCAGCGCCGCCCTGTGCCCGTACGCGCCGCATCCGCACGTGGAGCGGCGCTACCTGGTCCTTCCGGGCCTGAGGTCCAGCAGGATCTACATTTTCGACGTCAAGGACGACCCCTGGCGCCCCAAGCTCGTCAAGACGATCGAGCCAGAGACGATCTTCGAGAAGACCGGATACAGCCGCCCGCACACCGTCCACTGCGGCACCGACGCCATCTACGTCAGCGCGCTCGGCAACGTGGACGGCGACGCGCCCGGCGGTGTGTTCACGCTCGACCACGACACCTTCGAGCCCAAGGGCCGCTGGGAGGCCGACCGGGGGTCGCAGAAGCTGCACTACGACTTCTGGTGGCACCTCGGGCACGACACGATGATCTCCAGCGAGTGGGGGACGCCCAACCAGATCGAGCCCGGCCCCTCGCTGGAGCTTCTGGTCGGCCGGCAGTACGGTCACAAGCTGCACGTCTGGGACCTGGCCAAGCGCAGGCACCTCCAGGAGATCGACCTGGGCGACCAGCACCAGATGGCCCTGGAGCTCCGGCCCGCCCACGACCCGACCAAGACCTACGGCTTCGTCAACACGGTGATCAACGTCGAGGACCTGTCGGCCAACATCTTCACCTGGTACCTGGACAACGGCGTCTGGAAGGCCCGCAAGACGATCACGATCCCGGCCGAGCCCGCCGACCCCGACCTGCTGCCCGAGCCGCTCAAGCAGTTCGGGGCGGTGCCGCCGCTGGTGAGCGACATCTCGCTGACCCTCGACGACCGGATCCTGCTCGTCTCCGCCTGGGGCACCGGCGAGCTCAAGGCGTACGACGTCTCCGACCCGTTCGCGCCGCGTGAGACCGGCTCCGTCCGGCTCGGCGGGATCGCCGGGCGCGATGCCCACCCGGCGGCTCCGGGCCGGGCGCTGAACGGGGGGCCGCAGATGGTCGAGGCCAGCAGGGACGGACGGCGGGTCTATTTCACCAACTCGCTCTACCGCTCCTGGGACGACGTCTTCTACCCCGACGGCATCTCCAGCTGGATGGCGAAGGTGGACATCGCCGACGACGGTTCGATCGCCCTCGATCCGGGCTTCTTCGTCGACTTCGCCTCCGACGGCCGCCGCGCGCACCAGATACGCCTGCAGGGCGGCGACTCCTCCTCCGACTCCTACTGCTTCCCATGATCCCGGCCACCTTCCCGCCGGACCTCGCCGCCCTCCCGCCGAACCTCGCCGTCCTCCCGCCGGGCGCCGCCGTCCTCCCGCTCTCCGCGAGGCGCCCCCGATGGATCTGACGTCGCTGCTCATCCTGGCCGGGCTCGGCGCCTTCCACGGCCTGAACCCGGCCATGGGCTGGCTCTTCGCGGTCGCGCTCGGGCTGCAGGAACGCTCGCGCGACGGGGTGCTGCGCGCGCTGCCGCCCATCGTGCTCGGTCACGCGGGCTCGGTGCTGATCACACTCGGGCTGGTGTCGGCGGCCCGGCTGGCCGCCCCGCCGAAAGCGGTCTCGTACGGCGTGGCCGCCGTGGTGTGCGGGTTCGGCCTCTGGCGGTTGCTGAGGCGGCGCCATCCCCGCTGGGTCGGCATGAAGGTGACGAAGTGGCAGCTGGCCGGGTGGTCGTTCCTGATGGCCACCGCCCACGGAGCCGGGCTGATGGTGCTCCCGGTCACCCTGCACGACGGAAGCGGCGGACACAGCGGGCACGGCGGGCACGGGGGCCACGAAGGACACGACGCCGCCGCGCTCGCCTCGCAGAGCCTGCTGGCGACCGGGGTGCACACGATGTCCATGCTGGTGATGACCACCGTTCTGGCCCTGGTCGTCTACGAGCGGCTGGACGTGGCGGTGCTCCGTAAGGCGTGGTTCAATCTCGACCTCGCCTGGGCCGTCGCCCTCATCGGGGCGGGCGCCTTCGCCGCGCTCACCTGATGCCGCCCGGCACGCGAACCGACCGGCGCGCGAGCCGCGTGAACCGCCCGGCGGCGGCGTACGTTTCAGGAGCATGCGCCGACTGTTACCCGCCCTGCTGGCCGTCGCCGCCCTCTCGGCGTGTGCCATGACCGAGTCCAGCGCGATCACCGCGAAGGGGGTGAAAAGGGAGGTCCCCAAGAACCCGCCGGTCGCGGAGACCGTGCGCGGTCTGACCTCCTTCGGACACGCCCTGTTCACCGCGACCGCGAAACCCGGGGCCAACACCGTCCTGTCGCCCCTGAGCATCGGTTACGCCTTCGGCATGGCGAGGGCGGGAGCCGCCGGAGACACCGCCACCGAACTCGACGAGGTCTTCGGCTTCCCCTCCGGCGGGCCGCACACCTCCCTCAACGCGCTCACCCGGCAGATCGCCACCACCGACGACCCGCCTCCCCTCACCGAACCGGACGCGGAACGGGACGCCCAGGAGCGCACCCCCGAGCCACCGGTCGTGGGCATCGCCAACGAGTTGTTCACCCAGAAGGGGCTGAGCGTCAAGCCCGAGTTCCTGCGTACGCTCGCGGCGCAGTACGGCACGGGCGTGCGCCAGGTGGACTTCGCCGGGAACGCCACGGAGGTCATCGACGCCTGGGCCGAGGAGCGGACCGCCGGGCGGATCAAGAAGGTGTTCGACAACCTGCCCGCGAAGACCAAGCTGGTCATCGCCAACGCCGTCTACCTCAAGGCCGACTGGACGACGCCGTTCACCGACCCACCGGAGGAGGGCGCCACCTTCACCCGCGCGGACGGCACGACGACACGCACGGCCCTGATGCGCCGCGACGACTTCCTCCCGTACGCGGCGGGATCCGGCTGGCAGGCCGTGGAGCTGCGCTACGCCGGAGACGAGCTGGCCATGTGGGTCCTCGTGCCGCGAGCGGGCGGCTCCCCCGGCGACCTGCTCTCCCCCGCCGTGATGGCGGAGGTGGCCACCGGGCTCGGGGAGCGTCCGGTGCGGCTCGCCATGCCCCGATGGGACTTCTCCGCGAGCCTGGACCTGGCGGAGTCGCTCGCGAAACTGGGGCTACGGGAGACCGACTACTCGGGGATCACCGATGGAGTCTTCCTCGAACAGGCGATCCACCGCGCCAACATCACCGTGGACGAGTGGGGTACCGAGGCCGCCGCCGTCACCGGTCTCGCCTTCGCCGTGTCGGCACCGGCCCCGCCGGAGGCCGAGGTCCGCGCCGACCATCCGTTCGCTTTCGCGATCGTCCACCGGCCGACGCTGACCCCGCTGTTCATCGGCCAGGTCGGCGACCCTTCCGCGAGAAACTGAGCCGGACAGCCCCGCGAGGCGGGCTCAGCCGGAGAGGGTGAGCAGGCCGTTGTCCACCACGGCCCGGCCGAAGGCACGCGCCAGCTCGGCCAGGCGGGCAAGCTCGTCGTCGGAGAGCGCGGCGTACGCGGGCAGCGCCAGCTCGTCGGTGCGGTCCTCGATCCGCTGCCTGAGCGCCGCGCCCTCCTCGGTGAGCCCGTCACCGGCCAGCAGGCCGCGCCCGCGCAGCCTCTCCTCGGCCGCGGTCCACTCCTCCTCGGGCCAGTCGCGGCTGTACTTGAGGAACACCGTGGGGACGTGGCCGGTCGCGGCGTGCAGGACCAGCGCGTCCAGCGGGCCGACGTCCTCGGTCAGCAGGGTCGCGACGTGCCCGTCCCCCCGGAACTCGCGAAGCAGCGTCTGGGCGTGCCAGAGCCGCAGAAGCGGCTCGGAGGGCCAGGGCAGCGCGGCGTGCGCGGCGAACAGCGGGCGCCCCTGGGGATGCTCGCACGCCCGCTCCGCGGCGCGGGCGGCGAGTTCCACCGTCTCGGCGAGGGTGTCGATCTCGTGGATCCCGGCCCGGCGCAGGGCCGCTCCGGCGGCTTCGAGACGGGCCTCGAGCAGCTTCTCCGGAGTCGTGACCTGCCACGCGGCGGGGAGCGCACGCCGTACGAGGGCGGGGTGGAAGTTGTAGAAGGTCGCGATGACCAGCTCGGCGGAGGCGGTGCCGAAGGCCGCGGCGCGGGAGGCGAAGTAACCCGCGCGGCTGTCGAGGCCGAGCGCGGCGTAGCGCTCGGTGGCCTCGGGCACGAAATAGATCATCCCGTGGACGGGCTCCAGGCGGCGCCAGGATTGACGGGCAAGCCGAACGTCGGTCATCACGCCTCCGGGAAGTCAACGAAGCGGGTCGTACCGGCCGGTGGCCCTGATCTTCGACCTCGCGCCGGGCGAGGCCGACAACCGACCGGTCGGTATCCGGAAACTTATTCCTACCCGCCAGTAGCCGTCAACGCCGACGCGCCACGAAGACCCCCCAGCCGAGGTATCGCCTGCCGTACTCGACGTGCGAACGACGCGCGCGCTCCAGGAAGTCGCGCACCTCGCCGACCTCGGGGTCGTCGGGGTTGTCGCGCAGCCAGTCGCTGAGCGTCCACCACTGGCTCGCCACGTAGCGGTCCCAGCTGTCCTGGTCGGCGAGGACCATCTCCAGCACCTCGACCCCCGCCGCCTCGAACCGGTCGAACGTCCCCGCCAGCGAGGTGAAGTCGTCCGGGCCGAAGCCGAACGACTCGTACGCCCCGGTGGGCGGCTCGGAGTTCCAGAACGGCTCACCGACGAGGAGGATCCCGTCGTTCTTCAGCGCGGGGAGCATCAGCTTGACCGTTCCCTCCAGCCCGCCGCCGATCCAGGTCGCGCCGAGGCAGGACACGACGTCGAACGCCCCCGCCTCCGCCCGGTAGGCCCCGGCGTCGCCCTTCTCCAGGCGGACGCGGCCGGCCACCCCGAGTTCCTCGGCCCTGGCGCGCGCCGCGTCGAGGAAGACGTCGCTGATGTCGACGCCGACCCCTTCGATCCCGTGGCCGAGCGACCACTGGCAGAGCATCTCCGCCTTGCCGCAGCACAGGTCGAGCAGGCGCGCTCCCGGCCGGAGCCTGGCGACCTCGCCGAGCAGCGCCAGCTTGTCGTGGGTGAACGGGTTGAGGATGCGATGACCGCCCTCGGCGATCTCGTGAAAGCGCAGTGACATGGCCGCCATGCTTGTCCGGCACGGCGCCGCCGGACAACCGGTTATCGCCGGGCGCGGGCCCCGCCTCCGCCGGCTCGCGGGAGCGCGACCCTGCGGGGGCGGGGCCCGCGAGGTCCGGGGGGACTCGGGGCACGCTCATCCCGGACGCGAGACGGCCCGGCCGAGACGGGGTCCGGGGGGTTGCGGCTGACACCGTGTCAGCCCCTATACCTGAGAGCACCATGTTCAGTATCGGAGAGTTCTCCCAGCTCGGCCAGGTGTCGGTGCGCATGCTGCGCCACTACGACGCGATCGGCCTGCTCCGGCCCGCCCATGTCGACCCGGGCAGCGGACACCGCTTCTACCGGGCCGACCAGCTGTCGCGGCTCAACCGCGTCATCGCCCTGAAGGACCTCGGCCTCACCCTGCGCCAGATCGGTTCGATCCTGGACGAGCGGGTCGACGCCGCGGAGCTGTACGGGATGCTGCGGCTGCGCCGCGCCGAGCTGGAGGAGCGGATCGCCGCGGACACGGCCCGGCTCCTCCGAGTGGAAGTACGGCTCACGACAATCGCCAAGGAAGGTCACATGCACCCCGAAGAGGTTCTCCTCAAGCCGATCCCCTCGACACGCGTAGCGGAGCTCACCGCCGTCGCGGCCAGCTACGAGGGCGAGGACATCGGCCCCGTCATCCAGCCGCTCTTCGCCGAGCTGTGCCGGCGTGTCGACGCCGCCGGAGTGAAGGTCGCCGGATACGGCATCGCCCGCTACGAGCCCGAGGCCGACGGCCGGGTGACCGTGCACGCAGGGCTGGAGGTCTCGGCGGAGACGGGCGGCGACCACGACTTCGCGATCGTGGACCTGCCGGAGATCGAGCGGGCCGCCACGATCATCCACCGCGGTTCGATGGAGGAGGTGGGCCCGACGTTCCAGACACTGGCGCACTGGATCGACGAGCACGGCTACCGCGGTGTCGGGCTGGCCAGGGAGGTCTCCATCGACTGCCCCGAGGGCGACTACGACAACTGGGTGACCGAACTGCAGATGACGGTCACGCGGGCGTGACGACACCGCGGCCGACCATACGGACGACCACGCCGCGAGCCGCAGCCACCCGAACACGGTCACCACGAACGGCGGCCACCCGAACGCGATCACCGCAGGCCGCGGCCACCCGAACACGGTCACCGCGATGACCGCGGACGGCGGTCACTGATGAAACGACATCACGAACGGCGGCCGGGCGGGACGGTCGCCACCCGTGGACGACGTCACGCGCCCGTGGTGACCAGGTCGCCGAGGCGGCGGACGTTCTGCTGGAGCCTGCGCCTGAGCATGCGTTCGAGAAGGGGGGCGCGCAGGCGCAGCAGGCCCGGGAGCTTGACCCCGAACCACATGGTCACCTGGCACCGGTCGTCGTCCAGGGGAACGACCGACCTGCCGCCCTCGACGTCGATCCCCGACGTCCCGCGCCAGGCGAACTCCCTCCCGGGCACCACCGAGGTCACCAGACCGCTGATGTAGTAGGCACGTCCGGCGAAATACATGACCTCGTCGGTGGTGGTGCCCGGCACGACCAGTCCCGGCGGGTCGGGCGCCATCGTGGTCACGCCCGCCCGCCACCGGGGGTCCTGACCGAAGTCGGCGACGATCCGCCATATCTCGGCCGCGGGACGGGCTATCTCGACCGACACCCTCAGCTCGATCACAGCCCGTACACGGTCCCCGTCGGCCGCTCGGCCTCCACCCGCGAACGGGCCCGGACGGCGGCGTCGTGCGGGGCGGAGCCGGCACGGACCCGGACGGAATGGCCGCGTAACCCGTACGGCCCCGACCGGCCGGGGACGTCGGCCTCCGTCCAGCGATTACCGGTCATCGCCCCGCTCTTTTCCACTAAGCGAAATTAGTCGATAAACCATACTGAATCTACATTTGTCATGAATACCGACTGAAAGGGAGTTTTCAGAATGGGGCCGACGGCGGTACCCGGACTCCGCGCACCGGCCGTGCGCGGCGACCCGCGATCACGACCGGCCGGAACCGGTGTCCGTGGGTCACAGCCGGCCGGAACCGGTGTCCGGAGGCCCGGTGGAGCGGCGACCCGCGATCACGACCGGTCGAAGTCGGTGGACTCGGGGACGCGGATGGTGATGCCGCCGGGCACGACCTTGGCCTTGAGCTCGGTGACGGTGCCCTTGGCGCCGCCGTCCAGTTCGTAGGTCATGGGACTGCCGAACGTGGCGGTCACCTTGCGCGCCCGGGACATCCGGACGAACGGCGACTCGTCGGACCGCCCCACGCTCATCCTTCCGAGCACGCGGGCCCACTGGATCGGCCCCGTCGCCGTGGTCACACCGATCTCCAGCCATCCGTCGTCGGGACGGGCGTCGTCGAACGCCTCGATGCCGCCGGTGATGGTACCGACGTTGCCCAGCAGCAGGCAGCTCGCCTCGCCCTCGAACCACGTCACGCCGTCGATCTTGACCTCCATCCGCACGAGCTCCCCCCGGACGTGACGCAGTCCCGTCCAGACGTACGCCGCGCGCCCCAGGCGGTCCTTCAGCCCACGGTCGGCGTCCTCGATCATCGCCGCGTCGAAGCCGACCCCGGCCATGACGGCGAAGTGCTCCCCGTTGACCTTCCCGAGATCCAGCTTCCTGCTCTCGCCGTGGAAGGCGATGTGCACGGCCTTGGGCAGGTCCTCGGGAATGCCCAGATTCTGCGCGAAGAGGTTGGCCGTCCCCGCGGGGAGGATGCCGACCGTGACGCCGGAGCCCGCGAGCGCGTCCACGCAACGCTGAACCATGCCGTCGCCACCCCACACCAGGACCAGGTCGGCCCCTTCCTTCAGTGCCTTCTTCGCCTTCTTCGGCGCCTTCTTGCTCTTGGGCACCTCGTACCAGAGCAGCTCGCCGACACCCTCGTCGGCGAGGAGCCTGCGCAGCTCGTCCAGCCCTCCGCCGAATGTCTTCTTCTGGTGGGCGATCACCGCGACCGTGCCGACCTTCTGCTTGCGGGGCAGCATCTGACCTCCTGTAGCACCGCGTCGGGTACGTTCAACAGCACCGCGTCGGATACGTCAACGGCTGCCCCCACCTCGGAGCGACAAACGTCGCCCCCTCGGCCGGGGAACGCGCGCCCGCCACCGCACGCGCCCAGCTCGTGCCGCCTTTCTCCCGTTTCCGGACGCTCATTCGTTCGGCCAATCGGTGATCAACAGATCCGGGAAGTCACTATCGTCACACCCATGGAGCAACTGGCGTTCGCCTCGACCACCCTGGTCACCTTCAAGGACAGGACCTACCGCTGGGTGGACGTGAAGCACTTCCGCGTCACCGCCTGGCAGGACGACGAACCGCTGCTCACCTCGCTGCTCACCCACCAGCTGTACCGGGACGACTATCTGGGCTCCGACCCCGAGAAGGAGGGCGAGGCGGTGCACGGACCCTACCGCCTCGACGCGCTCTCCGCCGCCTCGTTCGAGGAGGTCGACGAGGAGACCGCCCGCGCCACGATCCGCACCTGGGCCGGCAGGTACGCCGACCTCCCCGAGACGGTCGCCCGCGACCTGGAGGCGGAGGTCTATCCGCTGATCCGCGCGGCCACCTCCCGCTACCGCCTCCGCGACCTCGACGAGGCGGCCCGCGACGACGACCTGGGATGGATCCTCGGCGAGTTCCACGAACTCGTCCTGATCAACCGGAACGACGACTCCCTGACCGTCATCGTCGCCTCCGACGACTGACCCGGCCCCTCGTCCGTGGTTTCCGCTCACCCCCGCCCGGATCGCTTCCAGACATCAGGAGCGCCGGCCAGCGGTTTTGTTGCCCACGAGCCCGGCGGATTGGATCCGCACTCCAGGCAAGATTCTGAAACCGCCCAGCCCACGAGGCGCCCCCGAGCGAAGCGAGAAAAGGGGGCGCGGGGGCGAAGCCCTCGCACCGGGGGGCTCGGGGGGTCGTCCCCCCATGTGAACGACGAAGGGGCCCGCCGGAAGCAGGCTTTCTACCTGCGAACAGCGGACCCCAGTCACCGAAGTGGAGCTATGGGGATTCGAACCCCAGACCTCCTCCATGCCATGGAGGCGCGCTACCAGCTGCGCCATAGCCCCTTGCGATGCAGATGAAATCCTAACCGACCCGGGACACCTCTCGCGCCATCATTCCGGTGACGAGCGCGACGGCCGCGGAGCCCACGGCGCTCGCGGTGATGATGCCGAAGGAGATCACGTACGCGTCGCGGGAGGGAACGGAGGTGCCGGCGATGGTGATCGAGGTGAGGAGGGCCGAGGTCGCGGCACCGGAGACGCTGCCGCCGATGGAGCGGACCAGGGAGTTGATGCCGCTGGCGATGCCGCTCTGGTCCATGGGCACGTGCTGCACGGCGAGCGCCCCCAGCGCGGCGTAGCCGATGCCGAACCCCAGACCCTGCACGGCGTTGGAGCCGATCAGATGGAGCACCGAGTCGTTGAAGAAGGTGAACCAGCCGAATCCGGCCGCGCACAGGCCCGCGCCGAGGGCGAGGGAGTAGGCGGGGCCGAGCCGGGTGGAGAGACGGCCCGCCGTGAAGGAGGCGAGCAGCATGGTCACGGTGCTGGGCAGGGCGTAGAGGCCGACGTCGAGGACCGACCCGCCGAAGCCGTACCCGGCGGACGGGGGCGTCTGGATGAAGCTGGAGATCAGGGTGAAGGAGCCGAACATGGCGAAGCCGAGGAGCATCGAGGCCAGGTTGGCCGGCAGGGACCGGCGGCCGACGAGCAGGTGCAGCCGTATCATCGGCGCCCGCAGCCGCATCTGGCTGAAGACCCACGCGGCGCAGAACAGGACCGCGCCCGCGAACAACCCGGCGACGGTCCCCGAGCCCCAGCCCCAGTCGTTGCCCTTGGAGATCGCCAGCAGCAGGCAGACGAGCCAGACGGACAGCAGCGCCGCGCCGACGAGGTCGGGGCGGCCTCCGGCGCCGGTACCGCTGTCGTGGGCGCTGAGCGCGATGAGGACGACCGCGGCCACGCCGAGTCCCGCGGTGATCCAGAAGACCGGGTGGTGGCTGGGGGTTCGGTCGGCGATCAGGCCGGTGACGATCATGCCGAGGCTGCCGCCGACGCCCATGGTGGCGCTGACCACCCCGATGGCCGTCATGACCCTGGCGGGCGGGAAGCTGTCCTTGATCATGCCGATGGCCAGCGGGATCAGCGCGGCCGACGCGCCCTGCAGCGCCCGCCCGGCGATCAGCACGGGAAGGGAGCCGGACAGGGCGCAGACGACCGAGCCCAGGACGAGCAGGCCGACGGTGAACAGGATCATCCGCTTCTTGCCGTACATGTCGCCGAGGCGTGACAGCAGCGGCGTGGCCACCGCGGCGGCGAGCAGCGAGGCGGTGAAGACCCAGGTGACCTCGGCCACCGACACGCCGAAGGTGGTCATCAGCCGGGGCAGCAGCGGGATGACCACGGTCTGCTGGACGGACACGACCATCCCGGCCGTGGAGAGCGCCACCAGGGTCAGCCAGAGATGCCTGCCCTGCCGCTGGGCGCCCGGTTCGGCGAGGATCGTTCCCGTCACTGCTCGCTCCTTCGCTGCCGGCCACCGCCGGCTTCCGCCCTCGCATGGTAGAGGATTGCTGTAAACAGTTGTTTACCAGGTCATGTCACATCAGGGCATCCGTGATACGTCTATGTCCCTATGGCCGTTGAGCGTTTCGAAGAGCACCGCGACCTGCTGACCGGCGTCGCCTACCGGATCCTGGGAAGCGTGACCGACGCCGAGGACGTCGTCCAGGAGGCGTGGCTGCGCTGGTCGGGGGTGGACGTCTCCCGGGTGGAGGACGATCGGGCATACCTGGTCAGGGTGGTGACGCGGCTCTCGATCGACCGGCTGCGGCGGGTGAAGGCGCAGCGTGAGGCCTACGTCGGGTCGTGGCTGCCGGAGCTGATCGTCACCCCGGACGTGGCCGAGCACGCCGAGATGGCCGACTCGGTGGAGCTGGCGCTGCTCGTGGTGCTGGAGACCCTCTCCCCGCTGGAGCGCGCGGTGTTCGTGCTGCGGGAGGCGTTCGGCATGCCGTACGCGGAGATCGGCGAGATGATCGACCGCAGCGAGGCGGCGACCCGGCAGCTCGCCAGGCGCGGCAGGGAGCACGTCCAGGAGGGCAGGCCGAGGTTCGAGGTGGACCGGGGGCTGCGGCGCAGGCTCACCGAGCGGTTCGCCGAGGCGGCCGTGGGCGGGGACCTGGGGGCGCTGACCGCGATCCTCGCCGAGGACGCGTCGCTGATCAGCGATGGCGGAGGCAGGGCAAAGGCCCCGCTGCGGGTCATCACGGGCGCGGCCAGGGTGGCGCGTTTCCTGTCCTCGATCGCGTCCGTGGACCGTCTGCGGGCCTTCATGGAGAGCATCGGCGCCGAACCGGTCTCCGGCTTCGGCGCGGAGATCGCGGAGGTGAACGGCGGGCCCGCCCTGGTGGTGACCGCGGGCGGGCGGCCGATCACGGTGTTCTCGCTGCTCGTCGAGGACGGGCTGATCAGGACCATCTTCCTGGTGGCGAATCCGGAGAAGCTCTCCCGTCTCTGATATCACCCCCGGCGAGAACCCGGTGATGATGTCACGAACGGCGTCCACCGATCCGTCGTACGGGCATGACACGAGAGACGCGGGACATCAGCGGCGGCAACGACATCACCATCGTCGGCGGTGGGCTCGCCGGCCTCACAGCGGCCATCGCGTGCGCCGAGGGCGGCGCGCGGGTCACCCTCCACGAGGCCCACCGGGAGCCGGGCGGCCGGGCCCGCAGCACCGCCGCGCCGTACGTCGCCAACGAGGGCACCCACGTCTTCTACTCCGACGGCCGGCCGTGGCGCTGGCTGGCGGCCAGGGGGCTGGTGCGGCCGTACGCCAGGCTCACACCGGGCATGCTCGCCAGGAGCAGGTTCCGCCACGGCGGCCGGCTGTCGGGCACGCCACCCCGGTCGCTGCTGAAGGCACTCACCAGGCGGCGCCTGCGGGCACCGGTGGACGAGACCTTCGGGACCTGGGCCACCCGCCGGTTCGGCGAGGAGGGCATGCGGGCCGCCTCCGGACTGGTCGGCGTGATCACCTATGACGCGGACCCCGGGCGGCTGTCGGCGGCGTTCGTCTGGGAGCGGGTGCTGCGGGCGACCGCGCCGAGGTATCCGGCGCCGCGCTACGTCATCGGCGGCTGGGGGCGGGTGATCGACCGGATGGCCGTCCACGCGCGCGGCCTGGGCGTGCGGATCGAGACCGGCTCGCGGGTGGACCGCCTGCCCGAGGACACCCCCGTGATCGTGGCGACCTCGCTGGACGCCGCCAGGACACTGCTCGGCGACGAGTCGCTGCGCTGGGAGAGCGGCAGGGCCGTCCTGCTCGACCTCGGCCTCCGCGGCAGCGCCGGCGACCTCTTCCTCGTCTCCGACCTCGACGAGGGGGGCTTCATGGAGCGATACAGCCTGCCGGATCCCTCGCTCGCCCCTGACGGGCACACCCTCTGCCAGCTGCAGATGCCGGTCAGGCCGGGCGAGACGAGGTCGGAGGCGATCACCAGGGTGGAGCGGGTGGCCGACCTCGGGCTTCCCGACTGGCGGGAGCGGACGACCTGGCGGCGGGAGGCCACGTGCAACGGCCGCACCGGCGCCCTGGACTTGCCGGGGGCCACCTGGCGGGACCGGCCCGCGATCGACCGGGGGGACGGCGTCTGGCTGGCCGGCGACGCGGTGGCGGCTCCCGGCCTGCTCAGCGAGGTCTCCTCGCACAGCGCCCTGATCGCGGCGGACGCCGCCCTGCGTGCCCTCTCCGGAGCGGGCCGCTCAAAGCCGCGCCTGACCGCGTAGCCGTGTGACCGCGTGGCCCTTCACCGGCCGCCCGCCTCTCACGAGGGCCCCTGCCCGTCGGGACCCTCGGCCGATCCGGCGTACGGATGACCGGCGGAGCGGCGAACCGGCGGACCTCAGGAAACCCGCGCCCTACGAACCGTCGCCGTGCGGGCCGGTGGCGGTGCGCATGGTCAGCTCGGAACCGTCGGCGGATAGGTCCAGGGTGACGGCGACCGCGCCGAGCTCGGAGGTGCGCGACAGGTGCGTACCCCCGCAGGGGATGGAGACCTCGGCCTCCGGCAAGGCGCAGTGCCAGGTGCGCCGGGCGGTCAGCTCGGGGCCGGGGCTGTCGATCCCGACGGCGGCGTCGGCCGCGATCCACGCCTTGAGACGGTCGCCGACCAGGTGGGCGATCTCCGGGAGCTCCTCGGCCAGCCCTTCGGTGACGAAGCCCTTTCGGCGCAACGACTTGCCCAGCCGGTAGACGTCGAGGCTGCCGCCGGGAAGGATCCGCGAGGAGGTGATGGCGGTCTGGTCGAAGTCGGGGTGGCCCAGCCCGTCGGCGGGCACCTCCTTGCGCCACCGTCCGGCCAGCGCCGCGTTGAGCGCGAGGGCGGCGAGGTGGCAGGCGGTGTGCCCCGCCGAGAGCGCGCGGCGGTTCGCGGCGTCGACCACCAGCTCGACCTCGCCGCCGAGTCCGGCACTACCTGATCCACCACCGTCGGCCCCGGCACCCTCAACCCCGGTGTACCCGCCACCTGTGCGCCCGCCACCGCCGCCCACGACGGGTTCGGCGGTGACGTGGACGACCAGCCAGTGCCAGCCGGGGGTGCCCCGGCGCACCGGGATGTCCGCGCCGAGATGGACGGTCTCCCCGCCCTCCTCCACGGCCCCGGTCACGCAGTCGGTCACCGCGCGCCCGCCGATCGTCCCCGCGTCGGCGGGCTGGTCGGGCCAGGTGTGGTCCAGCGGGTGGAAAGGGGTCTCGGCCACGACGGTCCCGTACCCGTCCGCGACCGGCACGGTGGCGACGACGACCGAACGCCCCCTGACCTGTCCGTCCGGGTAGGTGACGCGCGTCGAGTCCGTGATCGGCATCACCCCATTATGCCGGTACGGCCTGCGCCGCCCCCGATGGGGCGCAGGCCGTACCGGCACGCAAGGTCAGCGCGCGACGGCCCGCTCGTCCTCCAGATAGCCCGGACGGCCCGCGTACCAGCCGGCCATGAGCTGGACGGCGACCACCACGAGCAGCAGCAGGAACGGCAGCGTCCAACCACCGGTCGACTCGTGCATGACGCCGACGACCAGGGGCCCCGCGCCCGCGATGAGGTATCCGGTGCTCTGCCCGAAGGCCGACAGCGCGGCCGTCGCCTCGGAGGTGCGGGTACGCATGGCGAGCATGGTCAGCGCGAGCGGGAACGACCCCATGCCGACGCCGACCAGGCTCGCGAAGACCCATGCCAGGCTGGAGGGCCCGAGCCAGAGGCCGAGGAAACCCGCGGTGTAGAAGACGACGAAGGCGACCACCACGGGCCTCTGGTCGGAGAACCTCGACGCGATCGAGGGCACGACGAGCGAGACCGGGATGCCGATCGCGGTGAAGACGCCCAGCACCAGGCCCGCCTGCCCGGTGGTGTAGCCGCCGTCGGTGAGCATCTTCGGCAGGAAGCCGAACATGATGTAGGCGACCATGCTCTGGGTGCCGAAATAGGCGGCGACCGACCAGGCCAGCCTGCTGCGGAGCAGGGCGCGGGCACCTGTTCCCCCGCTCGCGCCGTGCCGCTCCGGCTCACTGCGCGAAAGCGCAAGCCACGGAATGGCGGCGACGGCGGCGAGCGCCCCCCACACCCCCAGGGCAACGTGCCAGTTGCCGTCGGTGGCCCGTTGGATCGGCACGGTCGCGGCGGCCGCGAGCATCGTGCCCACCGCGAGGGCGGTGGTGTAGACGGTGGTCATGGTCCCGGCCCGGCCGGGGAAGTGACGCTTGATCAGGCTGGGGATGAGCACGTTGCCCACCGCGCCGCCCGACAGCGCCAGCGCGCTGCTGTAGAGGAACACCTCGGCCGAGCCCACCATCGAGCGGATGAGCAGGCCGGTGCCGAGGACGAGGAGGGAGAGGAGCAGAAGACGGTGCTCTCCGACCTGCCTGGCCAGCGCGGGCGTCAGTGCGCCGACCGAGGCGAAGATGAGCACGGGGAGCGTGGTGAGCAGCCCGGCTCCGACGGCGGTCATGCCGAGGCCGGAGGTTATCTGGTCGAGAACCGGTCCGACGCTCGTGACGGCGGTACGCAGGTTCAGCGCCGCGAGAACGATTCCCAGCACGAGTAACCAGGCGAGAGAGCCTGTGGTTCCACCGGTGCGGCCCCTGGTCTGATGGGTGAGCACGCTCATGCTGGTTTCAGTCCTCCTCAGTGGTTTCATCCAATCGTAGGATGATTGGCTGACCCCGACTCTAACAGGAGTGAAACCTCAGTTTGTTCCTGACCAGATGTGGCGGGCCGGAATGACCGCGAATCGCTGACAACATGAAAGCCGGGCCACGTTCCGCTTTACAGAACGTGACCCGGCTCTCTCACGCACCGGCGCGATTTCCCGGCTCCGGTGCCCGGAATCCCGGACGGTTCCGGGCACCGGACGCCCGGGGTGCGCCGGGCGCGCCTGCGTCGGACGCGCGGCCGGGCCGATCGGCACCGGCCGCGCGTCTCGGACGGCATCCACCGCACGGATCCGGCGATGTGCGGTCAGGTACGCGCCCCTGGCGGGCGAGCGTCAGATACGCGGATCCGGGGCGAACGGCGGCTCCTCGCCGGGCCTGCGTCCGGCCGGGGGCAGCGGCTCGCCACCGGGCGGAGGAAGCGCCGAGTCCGGCGGGTAGGGCCGGCCCACCGTGCGCGGAGGTGCGGGCTCGCCGAGACCGTAACCGCCTCCCGTGCCGGTGCCGTGCTGCTCGCCCGGCCTCAGGTCACCGGCGTCACCCGTGCCGGCGGCTTCGCCGTGGCGCTCGTGCGGGCCGGGGACCTCGCCGCGCCACGCGCCGGTCTCGTCGCCGCGCGACTCGATGAAGGTCTTGAAACGCTCCATGTCGCCGCGGACGCGCAGGCGGACGATCTGCAGCCAGTCGCCGACGGTCTCGACGACCCCCTCGGGGTCGTACTCCATCTGCAACGTGACCCGGGTGGTGTCGGGGCCAAGGTGGTGGAAGGTCACCACGCCCGCCTGGTGCGGCCGCTCGACCGACTTCCAGGCGACCCGCTCGTCGGGGTGCTGCTCGGTGATCTCCGCCTCGAACTCCCGGCGGACTCCCGCGATCTCGACGACCCACGCCGTGCGCGTGTCGCTCAACTGCTTGATCGACTCGACGCCTTCCATGAACTCGGGAAAGCTCTCGAACTGGGTCCACTGGTTGTACGCGGTCCGGATCGGGACGTTGACGTCGACGGACTGTTCAATCGAGCTCATGACCGTGCCTCCCTTGTGGTTTGGTCGGTTCGGGAAGCAGACCTGCCCGATGAGGCACGGGCCTAACTAACGGCGCCGCAAAAGCCAGTAAAGGCCCAGGACCGGAAGCACAAGTGGGATGAAAAGGTATCCACTTCCGTAACCCGACCAGACCGTGGCCCGCGGAAAGGCCTCGGGGTCGGCCATGCTGAGCGTGCCCACGACGAGCACCCCGGCCAGCTCGATACCGCAGGCGATCAGCGCCAGGGCCCTGTTCCCCCTGGCCAGCGCCACGGTGAGCACGATGTAGACGGCGGCGGCGAAGGCCGACAGCGAGTACGCCAGCGGGGCCTCCTGGAACCGGGTGGCGATCTGCACGGCGGCACGCGCCCCCGCGGCGAGGGCGAACACCCCGTAGACCGCCACCAGCGCGCGTCCGGGCCCGCTGCCGATCGCCGGCTCGCTCACGGCAGTCCCTGCCAGACCTGGAGCATCCGCCCGACCATGCCGGGGATCGCGAAGCCCGCCACCGCGATCACCGCGGGACCCCAGCGCGAGCGCTCGCCGAACCCCCAGAACGCGGCCACCGGCGGGATCACCAGGCTGCCCGCCAGGTAGCCGATGAGCGTGGCCGTCTCCGCGGGCCCCTCGCCCCTCACCAGCGCGGCGATCACGAACCCGGCCTGGACGAGCAGGCCGAGCTCCAGCACGCCGAGCATGACGAGGAGCGCTCTGCCCATCGCCCTGTTCCTGGCCGTGCTCACGAGGCTGAAGATCCCGATCGCCAGCGACAACAGGATCAGGCCGGTCGCGAGCGGGCCGATCATCGGGACCTCAGGGGATCGAAAAGCATGGGCAGCAGGGTACTGCCCGGCCCCCTCGCCCCCCACGCCGCGCCACGTACTCTGGGGTCGTGGAGAGGATCCTGGTCAGCGCCTGCCTGATGGGGCGGAAGGTCCGTTACGACGGAGCCGCCAAGACGAGCGGCGACGCGCTGCTGGCCGCGTGGCGGCGGGAGGGACGGCTCGTCCCGTTCTGCCCCGAGGTCGAGGGCGGCCTGCCCGTCCCGCGCCCGGCCGCGGAGATCGAGGGCGGCGCCGGGGGCGAGGCGGTGCTGTCCGGGGCGGCCCGGGTGCTGACCGCCGGGGGCGTCGACGTCACGGAGGCCTTCCTCGCCGGTGCGCGGGCGGCGCTCGCCGCCGCGCGGGCCCACGGCGTGAAGGTGGCGATCCTGAAGGAGGGCAGCCCTTCCTGCGGCAGCCTGACCGTCTACGACGGCGCCTTCGGCGGCCGGCGCGTGCCCGGTCACGGGGTCACCACCGCCCTGCTCGAACGGCACGGCGTCGCGGTCTTCGGTGAGGATCGCGTCGCCGAGGCGGCCGCCCGGCTGCGCGAGATCGGCGACCCCGGCGGCCTCGCCGACCCCGACCGGCACCCGGACCCGCCCGGAGAGCACCCCCGCGGCCCCGACGCTCCCGGCGGCCGGCTCTAGTAGACCTCGCTCCTGTTGTTGACGATCTCGTCGAGCAGGGCGGTGGTGTCGGCGTAGCGCTGGGCCGTCGAGCTGTTGACCGGCAGGTCCAGCGTGGCGAAGCCGTACCGGACGGCCTGTCCGACCGTGGTCGTCCCGAGCGCGCGGGTGAGCTTGCTGTCGATCTTCGTCGAGGCGTTGATCTGCCGCGCGGCCAGGTCGAACAGAGTCGCCAGCAGCTGGAACCTGGCGGGACCAGGCTGTGAACCGCCGGCCGAGAGCACCGCGTCGGCCTCGGTGTTGTCGAGCGCCCCGTTCGCGGAGCTGTCGAACTGCTGGTAGGTGGCCTGGACCCGGGCCAGCAACTCGGCTGTGCGGGCCTCGGGGTGGGTCTTCCAGTAGCCGTGCGAGCGCGGGTCACGGGTCGGCGTGACCTCGGTGATCGTCGTGGTGGCCGACGCGGCCACCGGCTCGTAGGTGCAGCCGTTGGCGTTGCCGTACGCCACGGAGGCGTGGTCGGTCAGCTTGTCCCCGGCGACGAACAGCAGGCTGGGCCTGGCCGTGAACTGCACCGACTGGTCACCGCTCGCGGCCAGCTCGCCCAGCGACCACGTCAGCGTCGTCGTCCCGTCGGCGTTGCGGGTGACCCCGGTCGGCTTGGGGCCCGTGCCCTGGTCGAGGGCCTGGCTGTAGTAGACCTCCTTGGGGAGCGTGTCGGTCAGGACGACGCCGGTGGCCTTGCCACTGCCGACGTTGGCGACCTTCAGGTCGACCGTGATCGCCTCGCCCGCGTTGACCGTGGCGGTCGCGCGCTTGTCTAGGGTGAGCTTGGGCGCGTGAACCTTGGTCGAGGCGGTCGCGGAGTTGTTCGCCGTGTTGGCCTCGGCTCCACCGGCGAGGTCCTTCGCGGTCACCTCGGCCTTGTTGGTCAGGACCTTCGCGTCCTCGGTGTCGCAGGGGATCTCATAGGTGAATGCCTCGGTCTTCGTGCCGCCTGCACCGAGCTGCCCGACCTGACGCGTCTGGACGTCGCCGGTCGGCGGGGTGTCCTTCACGCTTGTCTGGGTCGCTGCGCCTGTGCCGATGTTGTCCAGCTTGACCTGATAGGTGAGGGTGTCGCCGGGCTCGGCGTCGGCCTTGTCGACGGTCTTCTCGATGGCCAGGTCGGGGTTGTAGAGGTTGAAGAAGGACATCTCCTGCCGGATCGCGGTGTCGAAGGTCAGTTCCGGCTCCACGTCGCCCCCGGCGCCTCCGCAGGTGGGCGCGCCCGCGGGCCAGGCACTGCAGGCCCAGCCGACGCGGTCGGGGGACTGTGCCCTGAACCTGATCGCGGGCCAGTCGTTGTGGTCCGTGAGCGTGGTCAGGCCGCCCGCGTCGTTGATGTTCACCGGCTGGTTCGTCGTGTCGATGATCGGGACGTTGGTGCCGGCCGTGCGGTTGTCGTTCCAGTTGAGCGGCCCGTTGCCGGCGCCGGCTCGGATCACGGGGTCGCCGCCCGGGTTGGCGACGTTGGGGGCCCACCAGAACGTCCAGTCCGTGCCGTCGCTGATGCCCGCTGTCTCGTTCAGCCCGCCTTCGACCAGCTGGGGCAGCCCGCCGTCGGACAGGTCCAGCCGCACTGCGCCCACCCTCCAGTCGCGGAACTCGTCGACCAGCAGCGGCGGCGCGCTGTTGGGGATGCCCGTCTGGAAGAAGTAGTTCATGACGCTGAGGTAGTTGGGCTTGTTGTTGACGTTCTCGTTGCCGCCGTGCCGCAGGGCCATGGCGTGGAAGAGCTCGTGCAGGATGGTGCCGGCCTGGTCCTGGTCGGTGCCGACATTGGCGTCGACATCGCCCGTGCCCCGGGTGAGCACCTGCACGTCCGTCGTGTGGGCGCTGGTGGTGTCGCACCTGCGGTTGTTGCCGACGTGGATCTGGGTTCCGGTGGTGACGTCGTCTCCGGCCGCGGCCGTCTGCAGCATGCCGTCGCCGTCGTAGTCGGCGGTGAAGTCGGCCACGCACATGGTCCGCCAGTCGCCGAGAGTGACGATGAAGTCCTTGTTGTTGTCACGGACGGGTTCGCAGCACTGGCCGGAGGTTCCGACGGCGTTCAGCAGGCGGTGCGCGAAGATCCCGTAGTGCGCGTAGGGGGCGAGCTCGGCCGGGAAGTTGGCGGTGCGCGCGTTGCGGAAGTCATTGGTGTTCAGGCCCAGCTGGGCCTGTTCGGCCAGTTGCGCGCCCTCCCGGTAGATGAAGTCGATGCCGTCCTGACGCGTCCCCGGATAGGGGCAGGGACTCGTGGCCGCGATGGGCGCGTCCTCCAGGGCGTTCTTGACCAGGGTGATCGCGCCCGCCTTGGGCTCGTGCGAGTGCCTGGTGGCGGGGGCGGCGTCCTCCATGTAGTCGAGCTGCAGGATGACCGTCTTGCGGCACGGGTCGGCGCCGAGCGCGGGCAGATCGACGAGCACGTCACCGGCCGCGTTCCTGATGCCGGACAGCTCGATGAGGTCCGGGATGCCGTCGAGGTCGGTGTCCGGCATCTCGGCGCTGGCGGTGATACCGATCTTGGTGATCCGGCCGTCGTTGTTGCGGGGGATGCCATGGTCGCCGTCGCCCTGGATGCAGGACTGGCCCTTGGCCGTTCGGCCGTCGGACCAGACGCACGGGGTGCCGAAGACGAGCTGGTCGCCCGAGAGTGTGCCCGAGCGCAGGTCGTAGGTGAGGTTCAGCTCCCAGTCCTCGTTGTTGGGGCTGATGTCCATCCGGTCGGAGTTGGCGTTGAAATCGCTGTCGTAGTCCCACATCGCGACCGTGATGTCCACGGTGGGCTTGTCGCCGGGCCAGTTCTCGTAGGTGAAGGTCCAGCCGCCGGGCGCCTCGGGCAGGCCGCGGGGCTCGAACTCGTCGTCCTCGATGCGGGGGCCCGTCACCAGCGGGCCATCGGCGATCTTCACCCTGGGGAAGTAGTCGCCGTCGCCCACCCCTCCGCTGTCCGGGTCCTCGACCTGGAAGAGGTACTCGATCTCGAAGATGATCTTGATGCCGGGGGGCGCCGCCGCCGCAGGAGTGGCGATGAGCGGTATGGAGGCCAGGAACAGCGCCAGCATCGCCGCGAATGACAGACCAGCCTTCGTTCTTAAGCCCATGATGTCCTCCCCTGGAGTGCTGCCAGAAGAGCATCGTTCGTCGTGGGCTGGTCCGGCGCCTGAGTACCCCCGTACCCGAATCTCACTGGTTGCGCATGGTGTCCACGTAGAGGTCCCAGAAGCGCTTGGTGTCGATGTCGAAGACGATCGTGGCCTTCTGCGTGCCGGCCGGGTTGCCGGGCGCCTTGAATTCGCCCAGGTTGTAGCCGAGGGAGCGGCCGTAGTTGGGTCCCATGCCGGTGTCGATGTCGATGTATCGCTCCTCCGACCGCTTGACGAGCGTGCGGTCCAGGAAGACTCCGGCGGCGATGGCGTCCCAGACGAAGGTGCCCTGGCCGCGCTGGACGTCCTTGAACATCTTCTTGATCGGGGTCTCGGCTCCGGCGACGATGCGGTCGTACTGGGCGCGGCCGTAGGCGACCTTGAGCGCGACGTCGTGGGGGACGATGGTCTGCTTCTTGAAGGGCGTGCGAAGGACGATCTTGGCGGCCTCGGGGTCGAACCACCAGTTGAACTCGGCGCCCGGGGTGACGTTGCCCGGGGTGTCGAAGGCCCCGCCCATGTAGATGACCTCCTTGACCAGGGGGACGATCTCCGGGTGGGTCTTGACGGCAAGCGCGATGTTGGTGGCGGGGCCCAGGACGAAGAGGGTGACCTTGCCGGGGTTCTTCTTGACCTGGTCGGCGATGAAGTCGGCGGCGGGGCCGGGGGGGCGGGCTCCGCCGTACGTCTCGACGTCCCAGTGGGACTTGGGGCGCGGGCCTTCCCAGGCGCCGGTCCAGGGGGCCTTGCCGTACAGGTGGTTCTCGCCCTTGAGCCCGTCGAGGCGGCCGGGCATGAGAGGTTCACCGGCGCCGGGGACGACGGGGATGTCCTTGCAGCCGATGAGTTCGAGCTGGCGCAGGGCGTGGGCGGTGCCCTCCTCGACCCAGGTGTTGCCGGTGACGACGGTCAGGCCGAGGATGTCGGCCTTCTTCCTGGCGGTGAGCATGAATGTGGCGACGGCGTCGTCGTTCAGCTGGCCCATGTCCACGTCGAGGATGACCTGCTCGCGCTGTCGAACCCGCCGATCACGGGCTGGGCCGCTCCCGGGGCGGGCTGACCACCAAGCTGCACCTGGCCGTCGAGCAGGGCCAGAAGCTGTTGTCGCTGATCATCACCGCTGGTCAACGTGGAGACTCTCCGCAGTTCCAGCCCGTGCTGGAGCGAATCAGCGTGCCTCGGCTCGGATCGGGACACCCGCGCAAACGCCCCGACAAGGTCCGTGCCGATAAGGCGTACGGCTCCCGCGCCAACCGCGCCTACCTGCGTAGACGCGGTATCAGCTGCACGATCCCGGAGAAGACTGACCAGATCGGCCACCGCAAGAACCGGGGCAGCCGTGGCGGCCGGCCACCCAAGTTCTGTAAGAGCGACTACCGGGAGCGTCATGCCGTGGAATGCGGCATCAACCGGCTCAAACGCCACCGAGCCGTCGCGACCAGGTACGACAAGCTCGCCGTCCGGTACGAGGCTACCGTGACCATCGCCGCCATCAACGAGTGGCTGTGATCAACTTATGAAACAGGCCCTAGTACTCCCACAGGTCGGTGCGGCCCTCCGCGCCGATGCAGAAGACCGCCGAACCGTGCTGCCCCTGGACGAGATCGACCCGGATCCAGCCGGTGGCCGAGGCGACCTTGGCCTCGTAGCCCGCGTTGGGCGCGGCGGCGATCAGGCGGCACACGCCGTTCTCGATGGCGAACGAGACCGAACCGCCCTTGACGTTCACCACGCGCAGGTTCTCGGTGGAGACCGATCGGGTTCTGGTGGCCGTCGCCTTGGGCGCGGCGGACGACGAGGCCGCGGGGGCGGCCTGGGTCGCGGCCGGCCTGGAGGCGGACCTGGACGGGGACGGCCCGGAACGGGAGAGCCCGGCGTCGCGGGTGCGTACCGGCGCCGCAGCGGTCCTCGACGGGGAACGATCCGGTCGCGGCCGGGCGGTGTCCCGCGCCGGCGGGGTGAGACGGAGCGCCGGGGTCCGGCTCGGCGTGGAGGAGGAGCCGGCGGTCGGCGTGCCGATGGCCTGCGGTCCCGTGGGCGCCCCCGAGGGGAGTCGCGAGTCTCCCGTACGGCCGATGGCGGCGTTGAGGGGTTCGATGCTCGCGTCGTCGAAGACCTCGCTGCGGAGCACGTCGCGGACGCCGAACCAGGCGACCGAGATCGCCAGGACGGTGGCCCCGCACCACACCGCTATGAACCCCAGCGTCTGCCGCATGTCGTGAATTATTACGCCATATGTCTCATTGTTCACTACCGTTACATGGCATGGCGACGGTTCTAGTGGTCGAAGACGACGAGTACGTACGATCCGCGATCATCCAGGAACTCAGCAGGCGCCAGCACGCCGTGCGCAGCGCGGGACGTGCGCTCGACGCCCTGAGGGAGATCACCCAGAACCCCCCGGACGCGGTGATCCTCGACCTCGGGCTGCCCGACCTGGACGGGGCGGAGGCGCTCAAGATGGTCCGCAGCGTCTCCAGCGTCCCGGTCATCGTGGCCACGGCCAGGGACAACGAGGCGGAGATCGTCCGCCTGCTCCAGGCGGGAGCCGACGACTACCTGGTCAAACCGTTCTCCGGCGACCACCTGAACGCCCGCCTGGACGCCGTGCTGCGCCGGGCGCGGAGCGCGACCCCACCCCCGGTGCTGTGCGTCGGCGCGCTGTCGGTGGACCTCAACCGGCGCGAGGCCGGGCTGGACGGCGCCCCGCTCACCCTCACCAGGCGCGAGTTCGACCTTCTCGCCTATCTCGCCGCCCGCGCCGACCGGGTGGTCTCCCGCAAGGAACTGCTCACCGAGGTGTGGCAGCAGTCCTACGGGGACGACCAGACGATCGACGTCCACCTGTCGTGGCTGCGGCGCAAGCTCGGCGAGAGCGCCTCCTCCCCCCGCTACCTGCACACCGTACGCGGCGTGGGGGTCATGCTGATCACCCCGCCGTGAGGCGGACCCTGGCCCTGCTCACCGTCGCGGGAACCTCGATGGTCGCCCTGGCCTTCCTGATCCCGCTCGGGCTCATCGTCAGGGAGATCGCCCACGGCCGGGCCATGGCCGAGGCGGAGCGGCAGGCGTCGGCGCTGGTCCCGGTGCTGGCCATCACCGTCGATCCCGACCGGCTGACCCACGCGCTGCTCAGCACCGGCGCGCGGGACCGTATCGCGGTCCACCTGCCCGGTGGCGGTTCGGCCGGTGCCGTCAGGGCCCCCGCCGAGACCGTGGCCGCGGCCTCCCGGCTGACCCGGGCCATCACCGCGGAGATGGACACCGGCTATCTCCTGCTGCGCCCCGTCGCCCTGGACGGCGGCAGGACCGTGGTCATCGAGATCTTCATCCCGTCGGACGACCTCACCCGGGGCGTCGCCTCGTCGTGGGCGGTGCTGAGCGGGGTGGCGGCGGCGCTCGTCGCCGGATCGCTGCTGGTCGGCGACCGGCTGGGCGTGCGCGTGGTGCGCTCGGCCCGGCGGCTGGGCCGGGCGGCGAGCGCCCTGGGCGCCGGGGACCTCAGCGTCCGCATCGAGCCCGAGGGCCCGCCCGAGCTGGTCGCGGCCGGCGAGGCGTTCAACAGCATGGCCGACCGCGTGGTCCAGCTGCTGGCCGCCGAGCGGGAGATGGCCGCCGACCTGTCGCACCGCCTGCGCACCCCCCTCACCGCGCTCCGGCTCAGCCTGGACCACCTGGGGCCCGAGGCCGAGCAGAGCAGGAGCGCGCTGAGCCGCCTGGAGACCGAGGTGGACCAGATCATCGCGGCGGCCAGGCAGCCCTCCCGCGCGCCGGAACTCGTCCACTGCGACGCCGCCGAGGTGCTGCGCGAGCGGCTGACCTTCTGGTCCGCGCTGGCCGAGGACCAGCAGCGCCCCTGGGAGCTGATCGGCGCCTCGGCGCCCGCGCGGGTCCCGGTCGCGGCCACCGAGCTCAGTGCCGTGCTGGACGCCCTGCTCGGCAACGTCTTCCGGCACACCCCCGAGGGCACGGCGTTCACGGTGACCCTGCACCAGGGCTCGGGCACCGTCGGCATGCTGATCGCCGACGCCGGTCCCGGCATCCCCGACCCCGAGGCGGCACTGCGGCGCGGGGCCAGCGGGGCGGGGTCCACCGGGCTCGGCCTGGACATCGCCCGCAGGCTCGCCGAGTCCTCCGGCGGCACACTGCGGATCGACGCCTCCTCCCTCGGGGGCGCCAGGATCCAGCTCTGGTTCCGTACCGACCCGCACGACCGGCCCTCCCGTACCGCCCGGCGTCTGGTCGGCGACCGCTGGCCCCGCAGGAACGCCGCGCGCTGAGGGACGCGCCGGTACGGGGTGTCTCGGGACGTTGGTTAGATCACGCGTAAGCCGACCTTAAGCGAGGCTAAAGCGCGCCGTTTCACCGTTCCGGCTGCTCGATCATGAAGGAAGGCGCGGGCGTCACCCCACGTCCGTGGTTCCCGGCCCGCCCTACCGTGCCGGCCTCGCGTCCAGACGGAGGAGGCGCGGCCGGCGCGGCAAGGTGGGCCGGGAACCCGCCTCCACCGCCTCGCCCGATAATGCCTGGCATGCGCGCGAGCCGTCTCATCTCCCTGCTGATGCTCCTGCAGACCCGGGGCAGGATGACCGCCCAGGAGCTGGCCGCCGAACTGGAGGTCTCGGTCCGGACCATCTACCGCGACGTGGACTCGCTCCACTCCGCGGGCGTGCCGCTGTACGGCGACGCGGGACCCTCCGGCGGTTACCGGCTGCTCGACGGCTACCGCACCCGGCTCACCGGGCTGACCGCGGGCGAGGCGGAGTCGCTGTTCCTGGCGGGGATGCCGGGCCCCGCCGCCGAGCTCGGCCTCGGCTCGGTGGTGGCGGCCGCGGGGCTCAAGCTGATGGCGGCACTCCCGGTGGAGCTCAGGGACAGGGCCGGGCGGATCCGCGAGCGCTTCCACCTCGACACGCCCGGCTGGTACCACGACGCCGACGAGACCCCGCACCTGGCGGCGGTGGCCGACGCCGTCTGGAACGAGCGCCGCCTGGAGATCCGCTACCACCGCTGGAAGGCACCCCAGGACGTGGTCCGCACGCTGGAGCCGTACGGGCTGGTCCTCAAGGCGGGCCTCTGGTATCTCGTCGCGCGCGGCGGCGAATACGTGCGCACCTACCGGGTCTCGCAGATCCTGGAGCTGCACGCGCTCCGGGAGTCGTTCGAGCGGCCCGCCGGTTTCGATCTCGCCGCCCACTGGAACGACGCCCTGGAGGAGTTCGAGGCGCGGCTCCTGCGGGACGAGGCCGTCATCCGGCTCTCGCCGCTCGGCATGGAACGGCTGCCGGACATGGTCCGCCCGGCCGTCCTGCGAGCCGCGAAGGCCACCGCGGAACCCCCGGACCACGAGGGCTGGACGCGGGTCACGGTCCCCGTCGAGTCCCCGCAGCACGCGCTGGCGGATTTTCTGCGCTTCGGCGCGGACCTGGAGGTCGTCGCCCCGGCGGAACTGCGCGACCTCGTCGCGCGGACCGCGCGGGCGGTGGCCGGGATCTACGGCGAGCCCGGGACCGGATGACCGCGGCCGAGCCCCGGAAACGCGAAGATCCCGCCCGATCGAGATGATCGGACGGGATCTCGGCGACGTCCTTCGGACCGTTTAGAGAACGGCCCGACGTGGAGCTATGGGGATTCGAACCCCAGACCTCCTCCATGCCATGGAGGCGCGCTACCAGCTGCGCCATAGCCCCTGGTCACCGCTGCGAGTGCTCTCGTCGCGGCGCTCGGGAAGCATATAAGGACACCGGCGTGTTCACCTAATCGACGACCACACGGCCCGCGCCCGCCACCGGGGCGCAAGCCGCGCCGCTCGAAGGTCACTCCTGGGTGGCCTCGGGGCTGTCGTCGCTACTGATCGGCTCGGGGAGGGTTCCGGCGTTGTGCTCCAGCAGGCGCCAGCCCTTGCGCGCCTCCTCCAGCACCGACCACGAGCAGTTTCCCAGGCCGCCCAGGGCGGGCCAGAGCTCCTGCGGCAGGTTCATGAGCTTGGCGATGCCGAGCCGGATCGCCGCCCCGTGGGAGGCGACGACCAGCAGGCCGTCGGAGTCGATCTCCGCGGCCCAGCGGCGCACGGCCGTGGAGACCCTGTCGGCGACGTCGCCGACCGCCTCGCCGCCCGGTGCCTCCCAGTTGGCGAACTCCCGGGGCCACCCCTTGGAGATCTCCTCGCGGGTGAGCCCCTCCCACTGGCCTCCGCCCCGCTCGCGCAGGTCCTTGTCGACGGTGACGTCCAGGCCGGTGACGCGGCCCAGTGCCGAGGCCGTGTCGAAGGCCCGCTGGAGATCGGAGGAAACGATCATGGTGGGGCGGAGCGCGGCGAGCAGCGAGGCCGCGCGGGTGGCCTGCGCGACCCCGGTCTCGTCAAGCGGGATGTCGCTGTGACCCTGGAAGCGGTGCTCGACGTTCCACAGCGTCTGGCCGTGCCTGAGGCAGACGACGCGACGGCTCACTCAGCTACCGCCCCGCGGGCGCGCTGGGCGGCGACCTGGGTCACGCTGTCCGGCAGCGCGATGGAGGGGCAGTCCTTCCACAGGCGCTCCAGCGCGTAGAAGGTGCGGTCTTCCTCGTGCTGGACGTGCACGACGATGTCGATGTAGTCCAGCAGGACCCAGCGGCCCTCGCGCTCACCCTCGCGGCGGACGGGCTTGACGTCGGCCTCGATCCGCAGCCGGTCTTCGATCTCGTCGACGATGGCGCGGACCTGACGGTCGTTGGTGGCGGAGCAGAGCACGAACGCGTCGGTGATGACGAGCTGCTCGCTCACGTCATAGGCAAGAATGTCATCGGCCAGTTTGTCCGCCGCCGCCTCGGCGGCGAGTCTGACGAGCTGGACGGATCTGTCGGTTGCTGTCACGGTGTGGGTCAGTCCTCCTGCTAGTCGGCGCTGTCACCTATCAGGGTGCCCGATTCGGCGCTCGTTGAAGAGCCACCTGTTGAACAACGCCTATCGTGTGCCACCCGATTCCGCGCCGCAAACGAATTGGCGGCCTGATCAGGGGCGTCTTCCGCGGTCGGGGCCGCGCTTGTCGATCTCGGCGGGACGGGCACGGCCCGTGCCGTTCGGCGATCATGCCGGATGAGCTGCGGATACTCGTCCCACGCAAACTTCTCAAATCATAGCGAATTTCATCGGAACACGTTCTAACTCACGGCGCTCCCGCAGCTCGGCGCGTTCCACGGGATTTTTCGCCACCCACCCGAAGATCAGGAGGACGGCCCGGCGTAGAGATCACGCTTGTTGATGTACTGGACGATGCCGTCGGGGACGAGATACCAGATGGGCTCCCCCGAGGCCACCCGCTGGCGGCACTCCGACGACGAGATGGCCAGCGCCGGGATCTCCACCAGGCTGACCTTGCCCTCCGGCAGGCCCGGGTCGCGCAAGACGTGTCCGGGCCTGGTGGCCCCCACGAAGTGCGCGATGGTGAACAGCTCGTCGACGTCGCGCCAGCTCAGGATCTGGGCGAGGGCGTCGGCGCCGGTGATGAAGTAGAGATCCACGTCGGGCCCCCAGGCGGCGGAGATCTCCCTGAGCGTGTCGATGGTGAAGGTGGGCCCCGGACGGTCGATGTCGACGCGGCTCACCGAGAACCGGGGGTTGGAGGCGGTCGCGATGACCGTCATGAGATAACGGTCCTCGGCGGCCGAGACGATCTTGTCGGCCTTCTGCCACGGCTGCCCCGTCGGCACGAAGACCACCTCGTCGAGATCGAAGTGGTGGGCGACCTCGCTGGCCGCGACCAGGTGGCCGTGGTGGATCGGGTCGAAGGTCCCACCCATGACGCCCAGACGTCGCTTTCCCTTGCCGGTAGGCGCGTTCATCATGAAACGGACCATACGTGCAAGCCGCACACGGCTTTTAACCACCCCCCGCGCGTGGCAGGCGCACCCGACGTAGCATGCCGGACATGACCACCACCCCGGATCGCCACCGCGTGCAGCTTCCCGGCATCAGCTCACGCGCCTACGAACATCCTGCCGATCGGTCCGCGCTGGTCGCCCTCCGGTCGCTCAGCGGGTTCGACACGGTGCTCAAGCAGATGTCCGGCCTGGTCAGCGAGCGCCGCCTGCGCCTGATCTATCTCGCCTCCGCCGTACGCACCAGCGACACCCAGTTCCGAGCGCTGCACGACATGGGCCGCGACGCGGCCTACACGCTCGACCTCCATCGCATTCCCGAGGTCTACGTGCAGCAGAACCCGCTGGTGCAGGCGAAGGCGATCGGCTTCGACGACCCGTTCATCGTCGTCACGACCGGCCTCCTCGACCTGATGGACGAGGAGGAGCAGCGCTTCGTCATCGGCCACGAGACCGCCCACATCCTGTCGGGCCACGCCGTTTACCGCACCATGCTCGACATCCTGACCCGCCTGGCCACGCGCGTGGCCTGGATCCCGCTCGGCTACATCGGCCTGCGCGCGATCGTGGCCGGCCTGGAGGAGTGGCACCGCAAGTCCGAGCTCTCCGCCGACCGTGGCGGCCTGCTCTGCGGCCAGGACTCCGACGCGGCGCTGCGTGCCCTGATGAAGCTCGCCGGCGGCTCGCGCCTGCACGAGATGAACATCGAGGCCTTCCTCGACCAGGCCCGGGAGTACGACACGGCGGGCGACGTCCGTGACGGCCTGCTCAAGGTCCTCAACCTGCTCGGCACCACCCACCCGTTCGCCGTCTCCCGCGTCGCCGAGCTCGACAAGTGGCGCCGCAGCGGCGAGTACGAGAGCATCCTCGCCGGCGAGTACCCCCGCCGCGCCGACGACGCCAACGCCAAGATCTCCGAGGAGGTCAAGGCCGCCGCCCGCTCCTACCGCGACTCCTGGTCGCAGTCCCAGGACCCGTTCATCGGCGTCCTGCGCGACGTGGCCGAAGGCGCCGTCAACGCCGGAGAGCGCATCTTCAATCGCTTCTCACGCCGCGATGGAAATTAACGAAGAGTTCTACCAAAAGGGTCCGGCGACCGTTTCCGGGCCCTTTTCCATATAGGTCACACATAAGTATGTATTGCCCTAATATCGTGCCCCATGAGAATTCGAATGATCATTGCTATGGCCGGAGTGGCCGGGCTGCTTCTCACGGGTACGGCGAACGCCTACCCGGTCAAGGATCCGATCCTGACGAAGAACGCCCTCTACGACACCGGCAAGCTCGCCGCGTCCAAGTGCGCCGAACCGCCGATCAGGAACAACGACCGGACGCTGGCCAAGCGATACATCGCCGCCGTCACCAACTGCCTGAACGCCTCGTGGGGAGCGCATTTCAAGGCCGCGGGGCTGTCGTTCGGCAAGCCGAGGCTCCAGATCGTCAACAAGGTGCCCGCGGGTTACTGCGACACCGAGGTGAGCAAGGATCCGTCACAGGTTTACTACTGCTCCGCGTCGCGGACGATGATGATACAGATCGGCAAGGACTGGCTCACCAGCGCTGACGACCTCTGGCTGCTCCACGTGACGGGCATGCTGTACGGCGCGCATCTGGCGCACCTCACCGGCATCGAGAGGGCGTTCCAAAAGGCCCCGTACGCCAACAAGAACGAGATGAACGAGCAGATCCGCCGCCTCAACCTGCAGGGCGACTGCCTGGGCGGCGTGTTCACCCGGAGCGTCTGGTCCTCCTTCCGCGGGAAGACCGGGGAATGGAACGAGCTGCTGCGCACCCTGAGGGACAACGGTGACGTCAAGGGGCAGCCCCGGACGTTCGGGAAGGGCACCAGTCGCGCCGCCTGGACGAAGCTCGGCTACAGCACCGGCGACCCGGCCTCCTGCAACACCTGGGCCGCCACCCCGGCCAGGGTCTCCTAGCCTCCGCGAATCCCCCGGGGGGCGTCTCCCGAGGCGCCCCCCGGGGACGGAAAGCCCTTACACCAGGAGGGCGATCGCGCGTACGGCCGCGGAGCACAGGGCGACGAACCCGCCCAGCACGGCCAGCGCGCGCAGGCCCTCCTTGCGGAGCTCGACGAGCTCGGTGCCGATCCGCTCGATCTCCCGGCCGAGAATGCCTCCGCAGACGACGCCGAACACGACGCCGGCGACGGCGATCGGGGCGGGATGCACCCACCAGTCGGGCGGCAGCGAGCCTCCGAGGCTCAGCCAGAGCGCGAAACCGGCGAGGGCGCCCGCCGGCAGCCCCGGCCACGCGATGGCGGTCAGCAGCGAGACGACGAAGGTCAGCGGGAAGCCCAGCACGCGCAGGACCGCCCGGGTCCTGGCCGACTTGCGGTTCCTGACCAGCCAGTGCCCGGCCCACAGCGTGCGGGCCAGCGTGGCGAACAACCCGGTGACGGCGAAGGTGGCCGGCGGCCAGATGGCCGTGGCCACGACGCACGGGACGGCCAGCACCGCCAGCAGGAGCAGCGCCGCGTTGCCCGCGGGCAGCGGCCCCGCCCTGCCCTCGCTCTGGAGCTCTCCGGCCGCGCCGCCCTTGCGCTTACCGGTCTGGCGCCGGACGGCCCTGCCGGCAACGGAGGCCCGACGCCCGCCACGCGACGGCTCGGCGGCCGCGGGGACCCGGCCTGCCCGGGAGGCCTCGCCGACCGCGGCGGCCTGACGCCCCCCGCGAGGCGTCTCACCGGTCGCCGCGGCCGATCGCCCGCCTCGGGGCGCCTCGCCGACCGCGGCGGCCGGGCGCCCGCCGCGGGACGTCTCACCGGCCACCGGGAGCGACCGTGCCGCGCGGGCCGCCTCGGCGGCGGGCACCGCCCGCCCGCCGCGCGGCGTGCCGTCCGCACCGGCCGGGGACCTGGGCGCCCGCACCGCTCCGTCCGCCGGGACGGGCGGCCTCCCCCTGCCGGTCTCCGCCCTGGCCGCCCGGCCGCCCCTGGCGGGATCCTCTCCCTTGGCGCCGGACGTGGAACGGCCCTCCTGCTTCCTGGCGGAACCGGGCTTCTCCCCCGTGGGAGCGCCCTGCTTCCTGGCCGCCCCCGCCTCGGACGGGATCACGCGGGCCAGGCGGCCCAGGCGGCCGGTGAGCAGTGCCGCGGTGGGGCGCTTGGCCGGCTCGCGGTGGAGGGCTGCGCGGATCAGGGGCAGCAGGGCGGCCGGGACGCCCTCAAGGTCGGCCTGGCCGTTGAGGATCGCGTACATCTGCGCCTCGACGGTGCCCCCGCCGAAGGTGGGGCGGCCGGTCGCGGCGAAGGCCACCGTGGCCGCCCAGGCGTGCACGTCGGCGGGCTCGCCCACGTGCTCGTCGGCGAACAGCTCGGGGGCGGCGTAGCCGGGGGTGCCAAGGAAGGTGCCGGTCAGGGTGAGCCGGGTGGCGTCCAGGACGTGGGCGATGCCGAAGTCGATGAGGACGGGCTCGTCGTCCCCGCCGACCACCACGTTGGCGGGTTTGAGGTCGCGGTGCACGACCCCGGCCGCGTGGATGATCGACAGGGCGACGGCCAGCCCCTGCGCGACGCTGAGCAGGCCCGCGCCCTCCAGGGGGCCGTCGCGGCGCACCCGCTCCAGGAGGGTGTCTCCCTCGATGTGCTCCATGACCAGGTAGGGCCGGTCACCGTCGAGGTCGGCGTCGACGACGCGGGCGACATAGGGGCTCTCGACCCTGCGGAGGGCGCGGACCTCTCGCTCCAGGCGCACCCGGGCCTCGGAGCCGGCGTCGTGGACGTCGTGGAGCACCTTGAGCGCGACGCTGTCACCCCGGCGGCTGGAGGCGAGGTAGACCTCGCCCATTCCCCCCCGGCCGAGACGTTCCAGCAACGTGTAGGGACCGACCCGCCCGAGACGACCCACGTGACCTCCTGCGTCGGCCACATGGGTCAGGGACCGCTGCGCCTATCGGGTCGCTCACTCCCGCTCGCTTCCCTGCTTTCCAGCCATAGGAGACCACACCATAGCGGGCGAGTGTGACGTTTTCCCGACGGCACGCCGGACACCCTGAAAGATCCGGGACAACGGGACGGCTCCGCGGGCACGGAGCCGTCCGGCCCCGGGCGGGGCGCCTCAGGTCCGGCGCAGAGGCTCGTGGGCCGGGTCTTCCAGCAGGCTGTCGAGTTTCGCGGTGGGTTCGGCCGACAGGTCGCGACGCCTGGTGCGGCGCCAGTTGACGTGCCCGCGACTCTCCAGCAGCAACAGCAGCCGGTCAGCACCAAAAAGAACAAGAGCTATGAAAAGGAACGCAACGACGATTTCCATGAAGTCCAGTCAAACCATAAGCTACCGTGATCACACGGAGCGACACACCATAACGCTCAGCAACCATACGAGGCGCCGAGCGAGATCCCCCGATGAACCTCCGGAGTGCCGGCTACACCATAGACCGCGGGCGCGGCGCCCACGTGCCGAACGGGCGGCCACCCCGGCCCCCGGCCGGACCAGGCCCTGGGGCGCCCCGAGACCGCCGTGTCGCGACACTCGAGAACGCCCCCACCTGGAGGAACTATCGGGAAGCGGCCTCGGGCGAGGCCAGGACCGTGCCCTCGCCGGTGCGCAGGTGGCCCTCTCCGGTGTAGACCCACTTGGTCGAGGTCAGCTCCGGCAGGCCCATGGGACCGCGCGCGTGCAGCTTCTGGGTGGAGATGCCGATCTCCGCGCCGAAGCCGAACTCGCCGCCGTCGGTGAACCGGGTCGAGGCGTTGACCGCCACGGCCGCGGAGTCGACCAGCGCGACGAACCTGCGCGAGGCGCTGACCGATCGCGTGACGATCGCCTCGGTGTGGGCCGAGCCGTACTTCCTGATGTGCGCGACCGCCTCCTCCAGCGAGTCGACCACGGCGGCGGCGATGTCCAGCGAGAGGTACTCCATCCGGAAGTCCTCCTCCCCGGCGGGCACCACGTCGCCGTACGCCGCCACGCGCGCGTCACCGTGCACCGTGACGCCCTCCGCCGCCAGCGCGGCCAGCGCGCGCGGCACGAAGGCGTCGGCCACGGCCGCGTGCACCAGGAGCGTCTCGGCGGAGTTGCACACCGAGGGCCGCTGGACCTTGGAGTTGATCAGGATCTGGATCGCGAGGTCCTGGTCGGCGTCGGCGTCGACGTAGACGTGGCAGTTGCCCACGCCGGTCTCGATCACCGGGACGGTGGACTCCTCCACCACCGAGTTGATCAGCGAGGCGCCGCCGCGCGGGATCAGCACGTCGACCAGGCCGCGGGCCCTCATGAGCTCCTTGACCGAGTCGCGGCTCTGCCCGGGGACCAACTGGACGGCCCCGGCGGGCACCTGGGTGTCCGCCAGCGCCTCCTGCATGATCCTGACGAGGACCGTGTTCGACTCGTACGCGCTGGACGAGCCGCGCAGCAGGGCGGCGTTGCCGCTCTTGAGACAGAGCGCCGCGGCGTCCACGGTCACGTTGGGACGGCCCTCGTAGATGATGCCGATCACGCCGAGCGGGACCCGGAGCTGGCGCAGCTCCAGCCCGTTGGGCAGCGTGTTGCCCCGGATCACCTCGCCGACGGGGTCGGGAAGGTCGGCGACCTGGCGGACCGCCTCGGCGATCGCCTCGATCCTGGCCCCGTCGAGGCGGAGGCGGTCGATCATGTATTCGGAGATCCCGCTCTCCCCGGCCCTCTCCACGTCGATCGCGTTGGCCGCGACGATCTCGGCGGTCCGCGCCACGAGCGCGTCGGCCATCACCCGGAGCGCGGCGTCCTTCGGCGCCCTCGGCAGCGGGGCCAGCTCGGCGGCGGCCTCTTTGGCCGCCAAGGCCACCTTCAGGAAGTCCTCGGACATCTCGCGCTCCAAAAGAACTAGTTGTGGGATTCCAGTATGACGATGTCGTCGCGGTGGATGAGCTCTCGCTCGTACTCGGGCCCCAGGCTGGCCGCCAGCTCCCGGGTGGAGCGACCGAGCAGCTCGGGAATCTCCCCCGCGTCGAAGTTGACCAGGCCGCGCGCGACCACCCGGCCGCGCGGCCCGCACAGGTCCACCGGATCGCCCGCCGCGAACTCGCCCTCGACGGAGGTGACCCCCGCGGGAAGCAGCGACTTGCGGCGGCTCACCACCGCCTCGACGGCGCCGGGGTCCAGGTGGAGGCGGCCGCGGCCCGTCGTGGCGTGGGCCAGCCAGAGCAGGCGGGTGCCGGGGTGGCGTCCGCCGGGGTGGAAGTAGGTGCCGACGTCGGCTCCCGCGAGGGCTTGGGCGGCGTGCGCGGCGGCGGTCAGCACCACGGGCACACCGGCCCCGGTGGCGATCTTGGCGGCCTGGACCTTGGTGATCATGCCTCCGGTGCCGACCGCGCCCCCCTTGCCCAGCTCGACCCCGACGAGGTCCTCGGGCCCGTGGACCTCGGCGAGCCTGCGGGCACCGGGACGGCGCGGATCTCCGTCGTAGAGGGCGTCCACGTCCGACAGCAGCACCAGCGCGTCGGCCCGGGTCAGATGGGCGACCAGCGCGGCGAGCCGGTCGTTGTCGCCGAAGCGGATCTCGTCGGTGGCCACGGTGTCGTTCTCGTTGACCACCGGGACGATGCCCAGCTCCAGCAGCCGGGCCAGCGTGCGCTCGGCGTTGACGTGGTGCGAGCGGCGCATCATGTCGTCGGCGGTCAGCAGCACCTGGCCGACCCGCAGGCCGTACCGGGCGAAGGAGGAGGTGTAGCGGGCCACCAGCACGCCCTGGCCGACCGAGGCGGCGGCCTGCTGAGTGGCGAGGTCGCGCGGCCTGGCGGGCAGGCCCAGCGGGCCGAGACCCGCCGCGATCGCGCCGGAGGAGACCAGCACGATCTGGGTGCCCGCCTTCCGCCGGGCGCCGAGCACGTCGACCAGGGCGTCCACCCGGTCGACGTCGATCATTCCCTGCGGGGTGGTGAGCGAGGACGAACCCACCTTCACGACGAGGCGCGAAGCCGTACGGATCCGTTCGCGCGCAGACTCCACGACACGTCCCTCTCAAAGATGATCACTTGGAAGACCAGGTTATCCGAGCCGCCCATGCCGAGTGCGGGGAACCCCGGGCGACCAGGCCAAGCCACCCGCGACGGTGCTCGACGCGGTGTCCGTGCGCGGCGGCCCCGCCGAGATCCCGCTAGCCGAGCCGGTTGTCCGATCCACGCGGCCCCTGGCGCACGGCCTCCGCGTTGAGCGTCGGCTGCCAGTCGAAGATGTAGCCGCTCTCCATGGAACCGATGATCACCTCGGCTCCGGCCTTCGCACCGGCCTTGGTGAGCTCCTCCTCCACGCCGAGCCGCTCCAGCCGGTCGGCCAGGTAGCCCACGGCCTCGTCGTTGGTGAAGTCGGTCTGGCGGATCCACCGCTCCGGCTTGACCCCGGTGACCTGGAAGGTGCGCTCGTCGACCCTGCGGACGGCGAATCCCGCGTCGCCGTGCTGCTTGGGCCTGATGACCAGGCGGGTCGGCTCCAGGACGGGAGCGGCGGCCCTGGCGGCGGCGACCATCTCCCCCATGGCGTAGGTCAGCTCCTTGAGCCCGTCGTGGGTGGCCGCGGAGATCGTGAAGACCCGCAGGCCCCGCTCCTCGAGCATCGGCCCCACGATGTCGGACAGATCGCGGGCGTCGGGCACGTCGGACTTGTTGAGCACCGCCAGGCGCGGCCGGTCCTCCAGCTTGCCGTACGCCGCCAGCTCGGCCTCGATGGCCTCGTAGTCGCTGATCGGGTCGCGGCCCGGCTCCATCGTGGCGCAGTCGATCACGTGCACGAGCGTGTTGCAGCGCTCGACGTGGCGCAGGAACTCGTGCCCCAGGCCCTTGCCCTGCGAGGCGCCGGGGATCAGGCCGGGCACGTCGGCGACGGTGAAGATGGTCTCGCCCGCGGTGACCACCCCGAGGTTGGGGACCAGGGTGGTGAACGGGTAGTCGGCGATCTTCGGGCGGGCCGCGGAGAGCGCGGCGATGAGGGAGGACTTGCCCGCGCTGGGGAAGCCGACGAGCGCCACGTCGGCGACGCTCTTCATCTCCAGCATGATGTCGGCCTCGTCGCCGGGCTCGCCGAGCAGCGCGAAGCCGGGGGCCTTGCGCTTGGCGGAGGCCAGAGCGGCGTTGCCGAGCCCGCCGTGCCCGCCCTCGGCGATCACGTAGCGGGTGCCCGCGCCGATCAGGTCGATCAGGATCTCGCCGGTGTCGGCGTCCTTGACCACGGTGCCGTCGGGCACCGGGATGATGATGTCGTCGCCGTTGGCGCCGTCACGGTTGGCGCCGTGCCCCTGCTTGCCGTTGTCGGCCTTGCGGTGCGGGCGGCGGTGATACTCAAGGAGGGTCGCCGTGTTGGCGTCGACCTCCAGGATCACGTCACCGCCCCGGCCGCCGTTTCCCCCGTCGGGGCCCCCCAGCGGCTTGAACTTCTCCCGATGGACAGAGGCGCAGCCGTTTCCCCCGTCACCGGCCTTGATGTGCAGGACCACCTGGTCCACAAAGTCCGGCATGTCTACTTTCCTACCTCTATCTGCGGGAACTTCTGGTGAAAACGCGAACAGGGGTGGACCGCTGAATGCGATCCACCCCTGCCGTCAACGTCTGTCGGCGCGAATCTACTCCGCGACCGGGACGATGCTCACTGCGCGGCGCCCGCGCTTGACACCGAACAGAACGTGGCCCGCAGACAGCGCGAACAACGTGTCGTCACTTCCACGGCCGACATTGTCGCCGGGGTGGAAGTGGGTGCCGCGCTGACGAACGATGATCTCGCCGGCATTGACCAGCTGACCGCCGAAGCGCTTCACACCGAGTCGCTGGGCGTTGGAGTCGCGGCCGTTCCGAGTGGACGACGCGCCCTTCTTGTGTGCCATCTCGCAAAACTCCCGAAACTCAGGCCTGGTCGATGCCGGTGATCTTCACCTGGGTGTACCGCTGGCGGTGACCCTGGCGCTTCTTGTACCCCGACTTGTTCTTGTACTTCAGAATCCGGATCTTCGGACCCTTGGTCTCACCGAGAATCTCGGCGGCAACCGTGAACTTGCCCGCCTCGGTGGTCACGTCGCCGTCGTTGACGACGAGGACCGTCGGCAGCGAAACCGTGGAACCGACCTCGCCGGCGACCTTGTCCACTTCAAGGACGTCACCGACGGAGACCTTCTGCTGCCTGCCGCCGCAACGAACGATCGCGTACACCGCGGAACCCTTCTTCTGACTGCTTGCTCGCTGGATGCTGCGCCCCGCATCCGGCTATGGTCATTGATTGACGTACCGGGTAGGCGCGCGAACAGGGCGCGCCATGAGCGCACCGGTTCACCAGAGTACCGGATTGACGGTGTCCTGGTCGAACCGGGCGGAACGTCGAGGTGTGCCGACCTTCGGCCCCGTCCCTGTGCGGGACGGGGTCTAATCGGCCGGCCTGGCCTTGCGGGAGCGTCTCCGCCCCCGGCCAGAAGCCTGTGCTGCCTGACCGTCCTCATGCTGGACTCCGTCAAGCGCATCGGTCACCGTATCACGGCCTGACTGGTCACCGGCCGCCACGGCCTGATTACCGTCCTTGCCGAGCTTGTCCGCGACGGCCTTCTCCACGGCCATCTTGCCCTGGGTGCCGCGCGGCTCCGGCTTGCCCTCGACCGGCTCGGACGAGACGTGCAGGCCACGGCCGTTGCAGCACTCACAGGTGGTGGAGAAGGCCTCCAGGAGGCCCTGGCCGACCCGCTTGCGCGTCATCTGGACCAGGCCCAGGGAGGTCACCTCGGCCACCTGGTGCTTGGTACGGTCGCGGGCCAGGCACTCCAGCAGCCGACGCAGTACCAGGTCCCGGTTGTTCTC
The DNA here is from genome assembly GCF_051192615.1 of Streptosporangium sp. G11. Taxonomy (NCBI): domain Bacteria; kingdom Bacillati; phylum Actinomycetota; class Actinomycetes; order Streptosporangiales; family Streptosporangiaceae; genus Streptosporangium; species Streptosporangium sp. G11. Next base: position 18,858 of record NZ_JBPJUQ010000024.1, on the reverse strand, counting down.
CAGCACCATGTCGATGAAGTCGATGACGATGATGCCGCCGATGTCGCGCAACCTGAGCTGGCGGACGATCTCCTCGGCCGCCTCCAGGTTGTTGCGGGTGACGGTCTCCTCCAGGTTGCCGCCCTGGCCGGTGAACTTGCCGGTGTTGACGTCGACCACGGTCATGGCCTCGGTCCTGTCGATCACCAGCGAGCCGCCGCTGGGCAGCCAGACCTTGCGCTCCATCGCCTTGGCGATCTGCTCGTCGATCCGGTAGGCGGCGAAGACGTCACCGCCCTCCTCCCACCTGCTGAGGCGGTCGGCCAGGTGCGGGGCGACGTAGCGGACGTACTCGTCGACCGTCTCCCACACCTCGTCGCCCGCGACGACCAGCGAGGCGAAGTCCTCGTTGAAGACGTCACGGACCACCCGGACGGTCAGGTCGGGCTCGGAGGAGAGCAGCTCGGGCGCGCTGGCCGACTTGGCCTTGCGCTGGATGTTCTCCCACTGCGCCGACAGCCGGGCCACGTCACGGGCCAGCTCGTCCTCCGACGCGCCCTCGGCGGCCGTACGGACGATGACCCCCGCGTTCTCCGGCATGACCTTCTTCAGGATGCTCTTGAGGCGGGTGCGCTCCTTGTCGGGGAGCTTGCGGCTGATGCCGGTCATCGAGCCGTCGGGCACGTAGACCAGGTAACGGCCCGGCAGGCTGATCTGGCTCGTCAGGCGGGCGCCCTTGTGGCCCATCGGGTCCTTGGTGACCTGCACCAGCACCGACTGGCCCGACTTCAGCGCCACCTCGATCCGTTTGGGCTGTCCTTCCAGCCCGGCGGTGTCGAAGTTCACCTCTCCGGCGTACAGGACCGCGTTGCGGCCCTTGCCGATGTCGACGAACGCGGCCTCCATGCTCGGCAGGACGTTCTGCACCTTGCCGAGATAGACGTTGCCCACGTACGACTGGCTCGCCTCGCGGTTGACGTAGTGCTCGACGAGGACGCCGTCCTCCAGCACCGCGATCTGGGTGCGCCCGCCGGTGCGGCGGACCACCATCATGCGCTCGACGGACTCCCTGCGGGCCAGGAACTCCGACTCGGTGATGATCGGCGGACGTCTGCGGCCGAGCTCGCGGCCCTCGCGGCGGCGCTGCTTCTTGGCCTCCAGGCGGGTCGAGCCGCGCACGCTCTGCACCTCGTCCACCGAGGTGCTGCGCCCGGCGCGGGGCGCGCGGATGCGCACCACCGTGTTCGGCGGGTCGTCCGGGACCTCGCCGGGCTCGTCGGTGCCCCTGCGACGCCTGCGGCGGCGCCTGCGCGAGCTGCCGCTCTCGGCGTCGTCGTCCTGCTCGGCCTCCGGCTGCTCCTCGTCGTCCTGCTCGGCCTCGGTCTCCTCGGCCTCGTCGAGGTCGCGCGTCTTGCCGCGGCCCCGGCCGCCCCTGCGGCGCCGGCGCCGGCGACCGCTGGCGTCGTCGTCACCGTCGGAGTCGTCGTCCTCGGGCTCCTCGGCGAGCTCGGCCTTCTCGGCCCTGTCGATCCTGTCGGCCTTCGCCTCGGCGGGCTCGGGCTCCGGCGCGGGGGGCTGGACCGGCGCCGGGCGCGTGGCGGGCTGCGCGGCCCGCTGCGGGTCGGGGGCCTGGAACAGCGGCTGGAACACCGCGGCGGGCGCCTGGAAGGTTACCGAGGGCACCTCGGAACGTTCCTGGGCGGCCAGTCCGAAGGGGTCGGCGAACAGGCCGGGCCGCTCCTCGACGATGTCCTCACCCGCGGGCTCGTCGTCGAGCGGCTCGTCGGCGGGCAGGTCGAGCAGCAGCTCCGCCTCGACCTCTTCGGCGTCGGCGGGGGGCACGTCACGGACGCTCTGCTCGGCCTCGACCGGCTCCACGCGCGGGGCGGCCTTCTTGCGCGTACGCGTGCGCTTGGCGGGGGCGGCGGGCGCCTCCTGGGGCGCGGGCTCGGCGGAAGGCTCGGCCCCGCCGAAAGGCTCGGGAACGGCGAAGGGGTCGGGCACGGCGAGCGCCACGGGGGGCGTCACGGTCTCCGCGACCGGCGCGGGCCCCGTCTCGGCGGACTCGACGATCTCAGCGGGCTCGGCGACCGGCTTCTTCGCACGGCTACGCCGCGTGGTGGTGGTCGCACCGTCCGCCACCGCCGTCTTGCGCCTGCTGGCGCGCTTGGGGGCCGCCGCGGGCTCCGGCTCTCCGTCAGGAGACCCCACCTCGGGCACCGCGGGCACCACGGGCGCCGCGGACTCTGTCACCTGCACGGACGGCGCCGTGACCACGGGGGCCGTCTCGGGCTCCTCCGGCGGAGGCCCGGCGGGCCGGCTCGCGGCCCTGCGGCGGGTCGCCGTTGGCCGTGTCTCTTCTGTTGTCGTGTCCCCGCCAGGGGTGGTGACCCCGGCGTTGGGCTCGTTGTCGAGCATGCGGGCGCTCTCCCGTTCAGCTCCCGGGCGCGTCTCCGCGCCGCGCGGGAGCTCTCGTCTCTCACTGTCCGCCAGGCCTGGGGCCCGGCGCCAAGTCCTATATGTCGCCGCCGACGTGCCTGCCCACCGGTTCCGCTTCGCCGCCGCGCGTGGTGTCGCGGTCCAGGCCGAACGGATCGGCGGGCTCACCGGTGTGAACGTCCAGCGGGCCCTGCGCCAGCCTGGTTACCTCGGGGGGCACCGGCGGCGCGAAGTCAGCCACAAGACGCAGTCCAGTGAGAACGTCGTCGGGTCGAACGGCAGGAGTTTCGTGCCGTACAACCATGCGAAGTATGACACATGGCTGACTGGACGCCTGACCTGCTGTTGTCTCAGTTCCCTCAAATAGCGTGAGGCTCAGCACCGCTTCACGTGTGTCGAAGCGTCGCATCCCCTTCTTCGTAAGGCGTTCGACCTCGACGTGGTCCGTGGCGACGAATTTCTCGACCGCGGCCCCGGCGAGGGCGAGATCGGCTCCCGGAAGCCGCAGCTCCCACGCCGAGCACTCCATCTGGTCGGCCAGGCTCGCGGAGCCCGCCTCGACGACGTCGAGCACGTCGAGACCGGGCGGCAGCGAGGTGTCCAGAGCGGCTCGCAGCCGGTCGGGATCACACTCACGCGTCACGCTGATCTCGAAGTATTCGGCCTCGCTGGCGACCCCGGTGGGGGCGGCCGCTCCCACATAGGAGATCTTCGGGTGGGGCGAGAAGCCCGCGCTGAACGCCACCGGGACGTCGGCTCGCCGGACCGCCCGTTCGAGGGCCCTGGTGATGTCGCGGTGACTGGTGAAGCGCAGGCGGCCACGCTTGGCGTAGCGCACGCGAAGGCGCTGCACCACGGGCGCGGGCGGCGGCCCGTCGGGAGCGGGTTTCAGGGTGGTGTCGTCCTTCCCAAGTCGTGGTCGTCGTTTCCGGGGCGGCGCTCACGCACCGCCCACCTCAGACAACCGTCAGTGGCAGCAGCTTCTTCCCGGTGGGCCCGATCTGGATCTCGGTACCCATCGTGGGACAGACGCCGCAGTCGTAGCACGGGGTCCAGCGGCAGTCCTCGACCTCGACGTCGTTGACCGCGTCCTGCCAGTCCTGCCAGAGCCACTCGCGGTCGAGACCCGCGTCGAGGTGGTCCCAGGGCAGGACCTCGTTCTCCTCGCGCTCGCGCGTGGTGTACCAGTCGACGTCGAGGCCGACCTCTGCGGCGGCGTCCATCCAGCGCTGGTAGGAGAAGTGCTCGCTCCAGCCGTCGAACCGGCCGCCCCCCGCCCACACCGCGCGGATGACCTGGCCGACCCGGCGGTCACCCCGGGAGAGCAGGCCCTCCACGATCGAGGGCTTGCCGTCGTGGTAGCGCAGGCCGATGGCGCGGCCGTACTCCCTGTCACCGCGCAGGGCCTCCTTCAAGGCCCGCAGCCTGCGGTCGACCGTCTCGTGGTCGGCCTGACCGGCCCACTGGAACGGGGTGTGCGGCTTGGGAACGAAGCCGCCGATGGAGACGGTGCAGCGGACGTCGCGCGACCCGGTGGCCTCGCGGCCGGCCTTGATGACCTTCTTGGCCAGGTCCGCGATGCCCTGGACGTCGGCGTCCTCCTCGGTGGGCAGGCCGCACATGAAGTAGAGCTTCACCTGCCGCCAGCCCTGGGTGTACGCGGTGCTGACGGTCCTGATCAGATCTTCCTCGGTGACCATCTTGTTGATCACCTTGCGCATCCGCTCCGAGCCGCCCTCGGGGGCGAACGTCAGGCCGGAGCGGCGGCCGTTGCGGGAGAACTCGTTGGCCAGGTCGATGTTGAAGGCGTCGACCCGGGTCGAGGGCAGCGACAGGGAGGTGTTGGTGCCCTCGTAGCGGTCGGCCAGCCCCTTGGCCACCTCGCCGATCTCGGAGTGGTCGGCCGAGGAGAGCGACAACAGGCCGACCTCGTTGAAGCCGGACGCCTTGACGCCCGCCTCGACCATGTCGCCGATCGTGGTGATCGAGCGTTCCCGCACCGGACGGGTGATCATGCCGGCCTGGCAGAACCGGCACCCGCGGGTGCACCCGCGGAAGATCTCCACGCTGAACCGCTCGTGCACGGTCTCGGCCAGCGGGACCAGCGGCTTCTTGGGGTACGGCCACTCGTCCAGGTCCATGACGGTGTGCTTGTGGATCCGCCACGGCACGCCCGACCTGTTGGGCGCGACGCGCTGGATCCGGCCGTCGGCGTGGTAGTCGACGTCGTAGAACTTCGGCACGTAGACCCCGCCGGACTCGGCCAGCCGCATCAGCAGCCCGTCGCGCCCGCCGGGCGAGCCCTCGGCCTTCCACTCGCGGATGACCTCGGTGATCGCGATGGCGATCTGCTCCCCGTCGCCCAGCACGGCGGCGTCGAGGAAGTCGGCGATCGGCTCGGGGTTGAACGCCGCGTGACCTCCGGCCAGGACGATCGGGTCGTCGTCGCCCCGGTCGGCCGCCTCCAGCGGGATGCCCGCCAGGTCCAGCGCGGTCAGCATGTTCGTGTAGCCGAGCTCGGTCGAGAAGGAGAGTCCGAGCACGTCGAACGCCCGTACGGGCCGGTGCGCGTCGACCGTGAACTGGGGCACGCCCTCGGAGCGCATGAGCGCCTCGAGATCGGGCCAGACCGCGTAGGTCCGCTCGGCCAGCGTCTCCGGCAGCTCGTTGAGGATCTCGTAGAGGATCTGCACGCCCTGGTTGGGCAGGCCGACCTCGTAGGCGTCCGGATACATCAGCGCCCAGCGGACCGTGGCCTCATCCCAGTCCTTGACGGTCGAGTTGAGCTCACCTCCGACGTACTGGATCGGCTTCTGCACCTTGGGCAGGAGCGCTTCCAGGCGGGGAAACAGCGACTCGACAGACATGCCAACAAGAATATCCGCCTAGAGGGGGTGCCACAGGCGGTCGTCGCCCGCTCGCAGCGAGTCGAGCCGGTGGCGCAGCTCCTCACGGGCGGTGCGATCACGGTGCGCGTTGCGCAGAACGGCCGTGAGAGTTTGCAGTTCGCGCATGTCACGCAGCACCGGATAGCCCTCCCACGTGGTCGCGTCGTAACCGTAGGCCTCGCTGAAATTGGTCCGCTGACGTTCGGTCAGCCCGAATCTGCCCCCCTGGAGTGTCGGGATCAGATCGATCTCCCTCGGCCCCGCGCACACCCCGTCCCAGTCGCACAGCAAAAACCCGTCGAGCGTGCGGATCATGTTGCCCCGGTGGGCGTCCGCGTGGACGAGCCCGTACGGCAGGACGAACCCCACCCGCTCGTAGTAGGCCTCGGCCAGCGCCTCGCAGCGGTCGAGCAGCCAGTCGCGGTCGTCGCGGGCCAGCGCGACGCTCGCGCCGATCGCCCGGCGCACCCCCCCGAACGGGTCGTGGGTCGGCAGGTCGAACGGCACGGGCGGCAGATCGTGCAGCCGTCGCAGCAGCGGTCCCAGCTGCGCCGGGTCGGGGGGCGGCCCGATGTGCGGCTCGTGGTGCCAGAACGTCACCAGGAAGCCCTCCGCGGCGACCGGCTGCTTGATCTCCAGCGGCCTGACGGCGGGGAAGCCCTGCTCGGCGAGCCACCGGGTGACCCGGATCGAGGTCACCAGCCGGTCGTATCTGCCCGGCGTGGTCGCCTCGGCCAGCCGCACCACCACCTTCTCTCCCGCGAGGTGGTAGACCGCGTTGGCGAAGTCGCGCATCAGCGTCGCGCCCCCGGTGTCGAGCCCGGTCAGCCTGCATGATTCGGCGAGCGCCACGGCGGCGCGCGGGAGGAGTGAGCCCTCCGCGGCGATGGTCATCGTCCACTTCTCCCGTCCGAGATGGCTTGCCTGGCCCGCTGCGGCAGGCCCACGGCGCAGAAACCCTCGATTTGCCCGGCCATCTGCTCCCCGCCGGGACGTGAGACCAGCAGCGCCCGGCTCGCGCCGAGGGTGGCCGCCAGGCTGCCGATACGCCGGTCGGGCGGGAGGCCGAGGATCGGCGCCATGGCGCCCTCGGCGCCCGCGGTGTCGCCCTCCATCAGGTGGGCGATCGCCAGGTGGGCGCTGGCCATGGCCTCGCACCCGTAGGAGCGGTTCTCCGGCTCCCCCGAGGCGTACAGGGACAGCGACTCGCGGGCCGACTCGATGGCCGGGGCGGAGGCACCGAGCTGCAGCTGGGTCACCGCCGCGTAGTAGTGCTCCTTGGCCGGGCGGAACGCGAACTCCCCGGCGATCTCGTCGTGCAGCTCGTCACCCCCGCCCCCGGCCACGCGGGCGTCGGCCGCCTCGCGCAGCGCCTCCGCGGCCTCACCGCGACGCCCGAGGAGCGCGTACGAGCGAGCCCTCAGCATGTGCAGGCGGACGGCTCCCGAGCCCGCGCGGACATGGGTCAGGCCCTCCTCCGCGTAGCGGGCCGCGTCACCGTGGCGACGGTCCCACAGCGCCACCGACGACTGCATGCCGCGCGCCCACCCCATCAGCGCCACGTGCCCGGCCACCTTGCCGTACGTCCACGCGGCCCGGGCGAGGGTGTCGGCGGGGACGCGGCGGTCCATGTCCATGCTGGCGTTGGCCATCAGCCCGCACAACGCGCCGGTGAGGAAGTACAGCTCCCTGGCCTGCCCGGGGTGGATGCGCCGCTCCAGCGCCCTGCGGGTGCGCTCCTGCAGTTCGCGCATCTCCACGAAGAGCGGCAGCGGGGCCTCGGACACGTAACGCCTGCCGACCCAGATCACCTGGGTGCGCAGTCGCTCGAGCGCCCCGGCGCCCAGCTCGCTCTCCTCGGCCTGCTCGGCGTGCGCGCCGGCCTCGTCGGCCGCCACCGTGATCACGTCGAGGACCGGCGGCGCGGGCGGCACCGAGCGCAGCTCCTCGGGGGTGTAGTCCTGGGCGAAGCCGAGCTGGACCGGCCCGGTCTGGAAGAGCCTGCACAGCAGGTCCGTGTAGTCGCGGTCGGGCCTCGCCCCCGCCTCCCACTCCCGCCAGGAGCGCTCGCTGAGCCCGCGCCGCTTGATCCCCTCCCTGTCGCACATGGCGTGGAAGTGGTCGATGGACTCCTCCACGGTCCACCCGTGGGCGAGCCTGCGGCACTTGAACCTGGTCTGCTGGGGGCAGCAGGTGTGGATCTCGTCCACCATCTGCTGGATCACCGCGGCTGACGGCGGGCCGGAGACACCGGCCAGCGTACGGTTACGGATGATCGTCGCGCACGCCAGCGCCGCACGGTCGCCGCCGCGTGAGACCGGGGTCATCGGCACTCCCTGGGGTGTCTCGGCGCACGCCTCACGAGCCGCCGCCCTGGAAGGGCACGACCGTACCGCCGTTGCGGAGTTGCGCCTGGAAGAGCTGCCCGCACAGGCTGCTCGGGGTCTCGGCGAACCACACCGCCGGTGGGCTGCCCGCCGACACCGCGGCCCAGCGCCCCTTGCTGAACACGATCCGATAGTCGGGAAACGCGGTCCGTAGCAGTTCGAGTGCCCGTTGCCGCTCGGCGAGCTCAGAGATCACGGCTCCTCCGTCATCGCGAGTTCCGTCTTCGTTCCCAGAATGTTCGCTTGACGAACGCCATACCAGTGAGAATCAGGGGTTTACGACATGCGGGCCGCTCTCATGTCGGCGCTGAAACAGCGGCGAAACAGGCGCCGAACCGGTTACTGGAACGGATGCCGGCGCATGTGGATCGCCTGGAGCAGACCGAAGGCGATCATATTGGCGAAGGTGGCGGTACCGCCATAGGAGACGAACGGAAGGGGAAGGCCGGTGATCGGCATGATCCCGATCGTCATCCCGATGTTGACGAACGACTGGAAGGCCAGCCAGCACACGATCGAACCGGCCATCAGCGCGCCGAACCGGTCGTCGCACTCGCGCGCGATCCGCACCCCCCGCAGCAGGATCACCCCGAGCAGCGCCACCACGGTGACCGAGCCGAGGAAACCGAACTCCTCCCCCGCCACCGTGAAGATGAAGTCGGTGTGCTGCTCCGGCACGAAACGGCCGGTGGTCTGGCCACCCCCGAACAGCCCCTTGCCGAACACCTCCCCCGACCCGATCGCGATCAGCGACTGGGTGCTGTTGTAGCCGACGCCGCGCGGGTCGCTGGCCGGGTTGAGGAACGCGGTGAACCGGGCGACCTGGTACGGCTCCAGGACGTCGAGGAACCACACGGCCACCCCCGCGCCGATCACGCTGAGGGTGAGCCCGGCGATCCAGCGCTTACGGACCCCCGCCACGACGATCGTGCCGGCCGTGATCACTCCGATGATCATCGTGGTGCCCAGGTCGGGCTGGAGCATCACCAGGCCCATGGTGAAGGAGGACACCACCAGCGCGATCACGACGTCGAAACCGCGCGGCCGGTCGGTGCCCCGGGCGGGCTGGGCCAGCAGCATGGCGAGCATCAGCACCAGGCCGAGCTTGGCGAACTCCGACGGCTGGAACGCGAAACCACCGCCCAGCATGATCCACGAATGGGCGCCGTTCACGGTGCTGCCGAGCGGCGTGATCACCAGGATCAGCCCGATCAGCGTCGCGCCGTAGATCAGCGGCGCGAAGACCCGCAGCGCCCGGTGGTCCACCATCGCGGCCGTACCGGCCAGCACGGCCCCGATGACGAGGTTGAGGATGTGCTTCTTGACCAGCCCGGTGGACCCGGCCGCCCACGTCCTGGTCGACGACCAGACCAGCATCGTGCCGATCACCGCCAGCGCGGCGATGGCGACCAGCATCAGCCCGTCCATCCGGCCCACCGTGGAGGCCGCCGCCATCGTCCGTCCCACCAGGGACGCCCTGGGCGGGGCGGCCGCCGCCCGGTTCACGCCGCCTCCCCGGCGGACGTCACCGCCGACACCGTCGCGGCGGTCACCACCGGCGTCGTCACAGGCCTCGTCACAAACCTCGTCGCGAACGCCGTCGAGGACATCGTCACCTCCACCGGCACCACGGGCGTCATCGCGACACCGTCCCGTCCTTGGCGATCACCGGGAGCGCCCTCGCCGGACGCCCGCCCGGCAGGATCGAGGGGGACGGCTTCCCGTCGGGCTTGAACCCGTAGATGCCCTCGTAGATCTTCCGTACCGCCGGAGCCGCGGTCTGGCCGCCCATCCCGCCCTGGGACACCATGGCGACGATCACGAACCGCGGTTTGTCCGCCGGGGCGAACGAGGCGAACCAGGACGTGTCAGCCTTGCCGTAGACCTCGGCGGTGCCGGTCTTGCCGCCGATCTTGACCTTGTCCATCGGGAACCCCGCGAAGGCCCCGGCCGCGGTGCCGTCGGAGGCGACCTGGCTCAGCGCCCCCTTGATGTAGGCCCGCTCCTCCCTCGAGATCGGGAGCCTGCCCACCACCGGCACCTTGATCTCCTTGACCTTGGTGCCGTCGGGACGCACCAGCGCCCAGGCCACCCTGGGACTGCGCAGCTTGCCGTCCCCGACCAGCGCCGCGTAGGCCGCCGCCAGCTGCAGCGGCGTCACCAGCACGTCGCCCTGCCCGATGGAGAAGTTGGCGGCGTCACCCGGCCGCCACTGGAATCCCTCCAGGCAGTTCTCGTACGCCAGCCGCTTGAGGAAGGCGGCCCTGCTGGGACTGCTCTTGGCCACCTCCGGATAGCCGGTCTTGGCCCGCCTGCAGTTGTCCTCCTTGGTCACCGCCCAGAGCGCCTTCTTCCACGCCCGGTCGGGGATCCTTCCCGGCGACTCGCCCGGCAGGTCGATGCCCGTGGGGCGACCGAACCCGTAGGCGCGCGCCATGTTCGCCATCGGCTCCTTGGGCCTCCCCTTGGGATTGAGCCCTCCGTCGCGCAGCCACTGCTCGTACGCCGCCCGGTAGAAGATCGTGTCGCAGGACTTCACCAGCGCCGTGTGCAGGTCGAGGACGCCCAGCCCGATGCCGCGGAAGTTGTTGAACGGCCGGTCGCCCACCATGAAGGACCCCGGGCAGTCGTACTTGCCGTGCAGCGGGTAGCCGTCCCTGAGCATCGCCGCCACCGAGGACACCTTGAACGTCGAGCCGGGCGCGAACTCGCCCTTGATCGCCCGCGACACCAGCGGTTTGCCCGCCTTGCCCGACAGCAACCGCTGGTACTCAGCCTCGGAGATGCCCCCGCTCCAGACCGCCGGATCGTACGTCGGCGCGCTGGCCAGCGCGATCACCCGGCTGGTCCTCGCGTCCAGCACCACCGCCGCCGCTCCGTCGGCCTTGGGCGCGCCCTTCATCGCCTCGGCCAGCGCCTTCTCCGCCAGGGTCTGCACCCTGGCGTCGATGCTGGTGATGAGCGTGTCGCCCGGGATCGGCGGTACGTGCCGCTCCACCCCGATGACCTTGCCGAGCCGGTCGACCTGCACCCGCCGCATCCCCGGCGTCCCCCGCAGCGGCACGTCGTAGACCGACTCCAGGCCGTCCCTGCCCACCAGGTCGACCCCGGAGAACGCCGACCTGAGCCCGTCGCGCCTGTCCAGCTCCTCCTGCGTGATCGGCTGCAGGTAGCCGAGCGCCTGCGCGCCCGCGCCCTTGCGCGGATACTCCCGCACGGCCTGCACCTCGGCCGTGACGCCGGGAAACTCCTCCTGACGCTCCAGGATCTGCAGGGCCTCGCGCGTGGTGACGTCGACGTCGATGGGGATCGGCTGGTACGGGGAGCCCGGCCAGCAGGGACGGGCGATCCCGGGGCCGCACGCCCTGATCCGCTCCCGCAGCTCGGTGGGGCGACGGCCCAGCACGGTGGCCAGCCTCTGGAGCACCTCCTGGCCGTTGCCCGCCATCCGGTTCAGGCGCGTACGGTCGACCGAGACCACCAGCGTGGTCCGGTTGCGCACCAGCGGACGCCCCGTCGAGTCGAGGATCTGCCCGCGCACCGCGGGGACGACGACGTCACGCGTGCGCGTCTCGGTCGCGGCCTCCACGTACTCCGTGCCGCGCACCACCTGCACCTGCCAGAGCCGCACGGCGAGCAACGCCAGCATCGACACCACCAACACCTGCACCACGACCAGACGCCCCCGCATCAGGCCCATGTCCGCTCCTCCCCGCACACCCCACAGAAACCCCCTGCCCACGCCCCGCCGCTCCCCCGCCCGCCGACCCCCTCACGACGAGACCCGCCGGAACCCCACCGCGCACGAGGCCGCGCACGTGGCCTCATACGCGGCTCCGCATGACGTGCCGGGGCACCTGGATGGAACGCGGTTCAGGCCCCCGGACGATCCTTCTCACCATCCACACCACGGGGGGAGCGGCGATCAGGTTGTAGACCATCGCCTGCGGCAGCACCTCCGTGAGCATGGACACCCCGGTCCGTGGATCCCCCACCAGGGCACCGGTCACCAGGGCGACGACGGGACCGGCGACCGCGCAGGCCAGCGCCACGAGCGGCCCCGCGCTCGGCCGGCTCTCCACCGCGCGTCCCGCCAGGAAGCCGACGAGGCAGAACACGAGCGCGTTGTGCCCGAGCAGGTGCGCCGCCGGCGGCAGCAGATCGCTGAGAAGGCCGGCGGCGAAGCCCATGACGGCACCCGCGGCGGCCCCGCGCGCCAGCGCGTACCCCACCACCGTGAGCAGCGCCAGATCCGGCGCGGCCTGCCCCGGCAGCGGCAGCCTGTTGACGACGGTCACCTGGACGATCATGACCCCCAGGAACAGCACCACGAAGAGCGCGTTGCGGCCCATCCCGTCAGAGCCCCTCTCGCCGGTCCCGGGGAGCCTCCGCCTCGCGCGGGCCGGGGCTGGGAGCAGGTGAGCGCGACCCGGACCGTCCCGGCGTCGAGACCTCCGTCTTACGCGAACCGGGCGGCGTCGCGGCCTCCGTCTTACGCGGGCCGGGCGGGAGCAGCGCGTCACGCGGGTCGCGGGTCGGCGCCTGCACCACCACCCCGACCACGTCCAGCGCGGTGAGATCGGCGGACGGCCGCGCGTACGCGATGCGGGTCAGCTCACCCGGAGTGGCCTCCACCCGCTCCACCACCCCGATCGGCACCCCCGCCACGTACGGCGCGCCGCGCTGGGAACCGAAGCTCACGATGCGGTGGCCGGGGGTGATCGGCGCGGTCGAGTCGAGCAGCCGGAAGCGGACCAGGCGGCCGTTCTCCCCCACGCCGTGCACCACCCCGATCTCGTTGCTGCCCTCCAGCCGGGCCCCGGCCGCCGAGGCGGGGTCGCTGAGCAGGACCACCGTCGAGGTGGACGGGCCCACCTGCACCACCCGGCCGACCAGGCCGTCGGCGTTCAGCACGGTCATCTCCGGGCGCACCCCGTCGGCGCGCCCCACGTCGAGCTCGACCGCCTCCTCGAACCCGGGGGCGCCGCGCCGGGCGATCACCTGGGTTGGCAGGATCCGGTACCCGCCGGTCCCCGCGACACCCAGCAGCCTGCGAAGCTCCCGGGACCGCCCCCGGTCGAGGCTCTGCGCCGCCAGGTCGTGCCTGAGCCGCTGGTTCTCCGTGCGCAGCCTCTCGATGTGAGCGCGCGCCGAGGGAGCGTCGGCCATCGTCTCGAAGAACTCGCCGACCGGTCGCACGATCCCCGCCCCCGCGCTCTCCGCGGCGCCGAACAGCGTCGTGCCGACCGTCCTGAGCGGGCCGAACGGGGACTCCGTGACCGAACGGTGGTCGATGGTCACGAGCACGAGCGCGGCGGCCAGCAGCAGCCCCAGGTTGACCCGTGCCCGGCGGGTGTCCTTCATCAGTGCCGCGGCTCGGGAACCAGGACCTGCTGCAGGGCGTCGAAGTCCTCGACGCACTTGCCCGAGCCGAGCGCGACGGAGTCGAGGGCGTTGTCGACGAGGTGGATCGGCATGCCGGTCTCGGTCTTCAGCCGCTCGTCCATGCCCTTCAGGAGCGCCCCGCCCCCGGTGAGGGCGATCCCGCGGTCCATCAGGTCTCCGGAAAGCTCGGGCGGACACTTGTCGAGCGTGGTCTTCACCGCGTCGACGATCACGTTCAGCGGCTCCTCGATGGCCTTGCGGATCTCCGCGGCCGACACCACGATCGTCTTGGGCAGGCCGCTGACCAGGTCGCGGCCACGGATCTCGGCGTGACTCTCCTCGGGGAGCATGCACGCGGAACCGATCGCCATCTTGATCTCCTCGGAGGTGCGCTCGCCGAGCATGAGCGAGTGCTCCTTCTTGGCGAAGGCGATGATCGCCTGGTCGAGCTCGTCGCCGCCCACCCTGATCGACTGGCTGGTGACCACGCCGCCCATCGAGATGATCGCCACCTCGGTGGTGCCGCCGCCTATGTCGATCACCATGTTGCCGGTGGGCTCGTGCACGGGGAGCCCGGCACCGATCGCGGCGGCCATGGGCTCCTCGACGATGTAGACCCTGCGCGCGCCCGCCTGGTAACCGGCCTCCTTGACCGCCCGCTGCTCGACCCCGGTGATCCCGCTGGGCACGGCGATGATGATGCGCGGCTTGGCGAAGTGGCGGCGTTTGTGCACCCGCTGGATGAAATAGCGCAGCATGCGCTCGGTGACGTCGAAGTCGGCGATGACACCGTCCTTGAGCGGACGGATGGCCACGATGTTGCCGGGAGTGCGGCCTATCATCCGCTTGGCCTCGATACCAACGGCCACGATCTTCCCCGTCGCGGTGTTGATCGCCACGACGGACGGCTCGTTGAGCACGATCCCGCGGCCTCGCACGTATACGAGGGTGTTCGCGGTGCCGAGGTCGACCGCCATGTCACGGCCCAGAAAAGCAAGATTGCTGCCCATGAGGAAGGCCGGCCTCCTTCCGTCAGGTCGTCGGCGAAAACTACGGAACGCACTCGAATCGTAACGTGACGTACCCACCATTGAGCGCAATGAGGCGGCCTGCCGCAGCAAAATCTTGGGTTAGCCGAACAGGCCGGGCCCCGCCGCCCACAAGGACGACGAGGCCCGGCAAACACGGCGAAAGCGTGCGTTCAGAAGCGATCCGGGAAGAAGATCTTGATCTCCCTTGCGGCGGACTCGGGGGAGTCGGAGCCGTGGACGACGTTCTCGCCGATCTCCAGGGCGTGGTCGCCGCGGATGGTGCCGGGCGCGGACTTGACGGGGTCGGTGAGGCCGGCGAGACCCCGGAAGGCCTCGATGGCACGCGGCCCCTCAAGCACCATCGCGACCAGCGGGCCGGAGGTGATGAACTCCACCAGCTCGCCGAAGAACGGCCGCTCGGAGTGCTCGGCGTAGTGCACCTTGGCGGTGTCGACGTCCAGGGTGCGCAGCTCCAGCGCCGCGACCTTCAGACCCTTGCGCTCGACACGGGCGATCACATCGCCGATGAGACCACGCGCCACACCGTCGGGCTTGATCAGGACAAGGGTGCGCTCGGACACTGAAGTTCTCCTTTGAACATGTATGGGTCGCGGACTGCGGTAAACGCGCGAAGTTTACCGTCCTTCGCGCGATTCCCCGTGGTCGGCGAGGTCACTGAAGGGCGGGACCGCTCCCCGGGCCGTCCTCGGGCGAGGGCGCGGGCGGCGGCACCACCACGGGCGGCGCCACGACCTTCTCCTGCTCGGTCTCCGGCTCCGGCTCGGGGTCGCGCTCGGGGACACGGTCGGGCTCGTGCCGGGGCCTGGGCCTCCCACCCTTGCCCGTCCCCTGCCCGCCTCCCGTGGCGGCCATGGACCCGGTCGCGGCCATGGGCCCGGCCTCGGGATCCGGGCGGACCTGCGGCTGCGGACCGGCCTCGGCGCGTGGCCGCACCACCTCATGTCTCGCCTGCCCGCTCTGCTCGGACTGCCTGCCCTGTTCGGGCCGCCCTGCCTGTTCGGTACGCCCGGACGGTCCGGCCTGTTTGGGAGGTCCTGACGCCGTGGCGGCCGGCCACGCGCCTCCCGCGAGATCGACCTCCCTCGTGGGAGGAGGAACCAGCCCGGAGGCGAGACCCGCCCCGGGCGAGACCTCGGCCGTACCGGCCAGGGTGTCCCGCGGGTCCCGCGTGTTCGCCGGGGCGCCGGGCAGGACGCGCGCCAGGACGGCACCGAGCACGATCACCACGAGCACCAGGCCGCCCCCGATCAGTGCCCACAGGTGCAGGGCCTCCACGAAGCCGTCGACCAGCGCCTGCGGGGTCGTGGCCTCCTCCAGGCGGGTGACCTGGACGCCACTGCCCAGCAGGAAGCCCACCAGCACCGCGGGGAAGAACAGTGACAGCGCCAGAAGCGTGGCCCCCTCGCCGCAGGAGCGCAGCGCGCCGGTGAGCGCCACCGAGGCACCGCCCGCGAGCAGCGCGAACGGGAGGATCAACGGGAGCCCGCCCGGGGCGGGAAGGAACAGTCGCACGGCGCACAGGCCCGCGACCATCACCACGAGCCCGCCCGCGGTGACCATGGGCATGGCCGCGCCACCCAGCCGGTTCACCAGCGCGGCGGACAGGAGACCCGCCAGCGCGGCGATCACGAAGGCCGGCCACAGCCCGGACAGTCCCGGACCTCCCAGCCCGCCGAGCTCGACGTAGGTGATCTGGGCGGCGGTCGGCAGGACGACGACGCCGACCGCGACCATCGCGTAGGCCGACGCCCGGCCGGCGGCGCCCTTCGAGGCACCGGCGGAGGCCAGGACGAGCAGGACGAGGACGGACGCCAGCGCCGCGCGGATCACCAGGTCCGGCGACCAGTCGAACGTGCTGCCCAGGGCGAGGGCCGCGACGCCCGCGGCGGGCACGACCACCCACAGCGTGCGCCCGCGTTCCGCGACGACCGGCACGGGGCCGGCGGCGCTCTCGCCTTCCTTCAGCCACAGGACCAGATAGAGCGCGGCGAGCGCGAGCGCGACCCCGGTGAGCATCGGGTACGGCTGGAGGGTCACGCGCCAGGAGTCGACCTGGTCAAGGGGCCAGAGCGCGAGCGCCTGGGCGGCCAGGAGGCTCGCCGTCAGCGCGGCGGCCCATACGGCCCTGAGGAGCGCCGAACGCCCCCAGACGGCCATCAGGGTGGCCGGGACCAGCATGCCCGCACCGACTCCGTGCAGGACCCGCAGGACCCCCACCAGCGCCGTGGACCCGGCGTACCCGCCGGCGGCGTCGGCGAAGGCGAGCAGGGTCAGCCCCGCGACCATCATCGGGGCCGCCCTCATCCGGTGCACGGCCACCGCCGCCACCGGCACGGTCAGGACCATCGCGGGAAGCGCCAGCCCGTGCGCCCTGATCATCGCTATCTGCGAGATGTCCGGCGGCAGGAGGGCGGCGACCACCGAGATGGTGTTGGGAATGGCGACGATCGCCAGCGGCAGCACTACCGCGACGAGCAGTCCGAGGACGACGTCGAGCATCAGGGAGACCCGGAGTGCGCGCACCAGGCCCGTGGGCCTGGCGGACACCACCCGAGTCGGCTGGATGGGAGGGACGGCCATGTTGGCCGACTTTAGCGAGAAGTCACGCCCTCGACACGGCGAGCGACGAATATCGCCGTGATCCACAGCGCGGCGAAGATCGCCCCGAGGAGGAACATGGTCGAGACCATGAAGCCGGAGGCGATGGCGAGCACCTGGATCACACTTCCCGCGACGTAGGCGAAAGGCCGCTTGAGCAGGCCGATCACCACCACGCAGAGGAGCGCCAGGCCGAGGCCGACGGTGGCCGCGACGGCCGGTTCGACACCCT
Source organism: Streptosporangium sp. G11 (assembly GCF_051192615.1). Classification (NCBI taxonomy): domain Bacteria; kingdom Bacillati; phylum Actinomycetota; class Actinomycetes; order Streptosporangiales; family Streptosporangiaceae; genus Streptosporangium; species Streptosporangium sp. G11. Next base: position 1,898 of record NZ_JBPJUQ010000024.1, on the reverse strand, counting down.
GCGTGTTGATGGCCACCGGCGTGAACAGACCAACGACTATGGCCTCCATGCCGAGCACGCTGGCGCAGAGGCGCCTCATCCCCGGAGTGACCGTGATCATTTTCCGCTCCTCCAGAGTCGCCTCGGCCGTACCCCGCCCGCCGTGCTCGGCCGGCTCATTCCGTCTTGTCCGCTCACTGCGTTCCGCCTACTCGCCGCGACTTGCCGCTCGGCACGCCTTCCCTGCTCAGCATGTTTTCGTCCACTCACCGCGTCCTGCTCGCTCAGCGCGTTTTCCCCGCCCGACGGGCTCTGTCCGCTTGTCGCGCCTCGTCCGCTTCACTGCGCCTCGTCCGCCTTGAGCAGGAGCCGCGCGTCACCTGCGGTCACCACCGATCCGGTGATCAGCACCCCGGCCCCGCTGAACTCGCCCAGGGCGTCGACCATGCCGATCGCCCGGTCGATCGCGCTGTCCAGCCTCTCGACCTGGTGCACCCGGTCAAGGCCGAAGATCTCCTCGGCCAGCGCCGCGAGATCGTCCACGTCCATGGACCTCGGTGAGGAGTTTCTCGTCACCACGATCTCGTCCATCATCGGTTCCAGCAGCCCCAGGATGCCCTCGACATCCTTGTCCTCGAACACCGCCACCACGCCGATGAGCTTCGCGAAGTCGAAGGACTCCTGCACGGCGTCCAGGCTGGCCCGCATCCCCGCCGGATTGTGCGCGGCGTCGACGACCACCGTGGGCCCCCGGCGGACCACCTCGAGCCTGCCGGGCGAGCGCACCTGCAGGAACGCCTGCCGCACCAGCTCCGCGTCGAGAGGCTCGTCCCCACCGGTCAGCGCCTCCGCGGCGGCCAGCGCGCAGGCGGCGTTGCTCGCCTGGTGGGCGCCGTACAGGGGGAGCAGAACGTCCTCGTACGTGCCCTTGAGCCCCTTGAGCTGGAGCAGTTGCCCGCCGATGGCGAGTTCCCTGCTCAGCACGCCGAACTCCAGCCCCTCACGTGCCACGGTGGCACCGACGTCGGCCGCCTGCCTCATCAGCACCGAGGCCGCGGAAAGCTCCTGCTGCGCGAGCACGGCGTTCGCCCCCGGCTTGATGATGCCGGCCTTCTCTCCGGCGATCGTCTCGACGTCGGGCCCGAGATAGTCGACGTGGTCGAGGGAGATGGGCGTGATGACCGCCACGGCACCGTCGGCGACGTTGGTGGCGTCGGTGATGCCTCCCATCCCCGTCTCGATGACCGCGACGTCCACGGGAGCGTCGGCGAAGGCCGCGAACGCCATCGCGGTGAGGGTCTCGAAGAAGGAGAGCCGCCGCCCCTGGGCGTCCACCATCGCCAGGTAGGGCGCGATGTCCTCGTACACCTCGACGAAGCGCTCCTCGCTGAGCGGGGCTCCGTCCACACTGATGCGCTCGCGCATGGAGACGAGGTGGGGGCTGGTGAACCGGCCGACCCGCAGGTTGCGCTCGCGCAGGAGTGCTTCGATCATCCGGGTCGTGCTCGACTTGCCGTTCGTACCGGCCACGTGCACGACGGGGTAGGAGTGCTGCGGAGAGCCGAGCAGATCCACGAGCGCGGCGATCCTGTCGAGGCTGGGCTCGAAGTTCCACTCGACGCCACGCTGCATGATCGCTTGTTCAACCGCTCGATAGTCCACGTCTCCAGACTACTGACGTCCTGGGCGGGTTCCGGACAGGCCCGTAAAGGCTGGTGCAACGCGGACCCCGCAACACATAAAACTCCACAAGGCGGAAAAACCAAACACGGCGGTCGCGTCGGAACGGAACCCGTTGAAGACGAAATCCATGACGCGGAAAAAGCCTGTGAAAATACGAAAGGCCCCCACCACTGGTGGGGGCCCTTCGAAAAGATTGTCCGGCGGTGACCTACTCTCCCACACCGTCCCCGGTGCAG